>JAGBGK010000051.1 GCA_017936005.1 Tidjanibacter sp. | reverse complement strand
GGTCATCGGTTGACGGTCGACGGTTGACGGTCGACGGTTGACGAAAAAAAGAAGATATGAAACTAAACGATATACTAAAAGAGGTAGAGGTGAGGGAGATTGTGGGCCCGCACGACGTGGAGGTCTGTGCGCTCACAATGGACTCACGACAGGTGGCAGAGGGAACTCTCTTTGCCGCCATTGAGGGTACAGCAGTGGATGGACACCGCTTCATAGGTAGTGCCGTGGAGAAAGGCGCAAGCGTGGTGGTGTGTAACCACCTGCCCGAGGGTGTGGACACACAATGTGGGGTAACCTATGTGGTGGTTGAGGATAGCAGTAGGGCCATTGGCCTCATTGCGTCCAACTTCTACGGCCGCCCTTCGGAGAAATTGGCCCTCGTGGGCGTAACGGGCACCAACGGCAAGACCACAACCGCTACCCTACTCTACAACCTCACCGAAAGGCTCGGCTACAAGGCGGGGCTTATCTCCACGGTGGTCTATCGCATAGGCTCGCAGAAGGAACCCTCCACCCACACCACCCCCGATGCCATCAACCTCAACCGACTGTTGGCACGAATGGTCGATGCAGGGTGTGGCTACTGCTTTATGGAGGTGTCATCCCACAGCCTTGTGCAGCACCGCACCGCAGGACTCCGTTTTGCGGGCGCGCTGTTCAGCAACCTCACACACGACCACCTCGACTATCACGGCACCTTCGCCGAGTATATCAAGGCCAAGAAGTTGCTCTTCGATGGTCTGGACAAAGGAGCGTGGGCTGTGGTTAACGCCGACGATAGGAACGGAAAGGTTATGTTGCAGAACTGCCGAGCAGCACACCACACCTATTCCCTGCGTGGCGTGGGCGAGGTGAACTGCAAGATACTCGAAACAACCGTGGAGGGTATGCTGGTGGAGATTGACGGCAGGCAGATGTGGTCGCAACTGACGGGCAAGTTCAACGCCTACAACCTCACGGCTGTCTATATGGCTGCCGTATTGCTCGGCAATAGCAAAGAGGAGGTGCTGGCGGCACTCAGTGGGCTGGGTAGTGTGAAGGGAAGGTTTCAAACCCTGCGCTCCTCCACAGGCATCACGGCCATTGTGGACTATGCACACACCCCCGATGCACTCGACAACGTGCTCGACACCATCGCCGCCTTGGGCGTTGCAGGCAAGGTTATCACGGTGTGTGGCTGCGGTGGCGATAGAGACAAGACCAAACGCCCTGAGATGGCAGCCATTGCTGCGGAGAAGTCGCACACAGCCATTTTCACCTCCGACAACCCTCGCACCGAAAACCCCGACGACATCTTGGCCGATATGGAGAGGGGTGTTGTTGGCAGGAACAACTACCTCATCATTAGCGACCGAGCACAAGCCATCCGTGCTGCGCTACGTATGGCAGGTGGTGGCGATGTGGTGTTGGTGGCGGGCAAGGGCCACGAGGAGTACCAGATTATTGGCACGGAGAAAACCCACTTCTCGGACCAAGAGCAGGTGGAGGACTATTTTAGTAAAATTTCTTAAAAAACACAAGCCACTTATTAAATAATATTAAAAATACAGACCAAATAATAAAAATATTTGAAAAATGCTTTACGGGTTAGTAAAATATCTTGAAAATCATTTTGACATACCCGGACTCGGTATGTGGCAGTACCTATCGTTCCGTTCGGTGGGAGCAATCATCCTCGCTCTACTCATCGGTATGATTTTCGGTGGCAGGCTAATTAACATCCTTCGCAAGAAGCAAATCGGAGAGGACATTCGCAACCTCGGACTTGACGGACAGATGGAGAAGAAGGGTACACCCACAATGGGCGGTATCATCATCCTACTCTCCATCCTCATACCCATCCTACTGCTGGGCGATTTGAGCAACATCTACACTTGGCTGATGATTATTAGCACCGTATGGCTCGGACTACTCGGCTTTGCTGACGACTACATCAAGGTATTCCGCCGACACAAAGAGGGACTCAAAGGCAAATTCAAAATCATCGGTCAGGTGGGACTCGGTATCATTGTAGGCTCGGTGATGTGTTTCAGCGACCAAGTGGTTGTTATCGATAAGAACGACCCCGCAACCATCGAGGTGGTGGAGAGCATTGAGGCTCCCAATGGCGAGGTACTCTCCACAAGGGTAGCCACCGAGATTGTGGGCGAAAAGACCACAAAGACAACCATCCCCTTTGTGAAGAACAACGAGTTCGACTACCATTGGTTGGTGCCTGCCGAAGGCAAGTGGGCCGACACTCTCACGTGGATACTATATGTGTTGGTGGCCATCTTTGTCATCACAGCCGTGAGCAACGGAGCCAACCTGACAGATGGTCTTGACGGCCTCAACACGGGAGTGAGTGCCATCATTGCCGTGGTACTCTCGGTGCTGGCCTACCTTTCGGGCCACGTCATCTATGCCGACTACCTCAACATTATGTACATCCCCGGTGCGGGCGAACTCACGGTGTTCGGTGCAGCCTTTGTGGGTGCGCTCATCGGTTTCTTGTGGTACAACTGCCACCCTGCGCAGGTCTTTATGGGCGATACGGGTAGTTTGGCCATTGGTGGCATCATTGCAGTATTTGCGCTGGCCATCCGCAAGGAGTTGTTGTTGCCCCTGCTGTGTGGCATCTACCTCGTGGAGGTGGTGAGCGTGATGATTCAGACCGGCTATTTCAAATACACCAAGAAGAGGTATGGCGAGGGACGCAGGGTATTCCGTATGGCTCCTCTGCACCACCACTACCAAAAGAGTGGTCTGCACGAGAACAAAATAGTTGTGAGGTTCTGGATTGTGCAAATTCTCCTCGCTGCCCTCACCCTTGTAACCCTGAAAATCAGGTAGAGAGGAAACAAAAATTCAAAATTAAAAATTCAAAATTATTTAGGAAGGGCAAGAAAGGGCAGAAAAGAGCAGGAAAGGGAAGTTAGAGAAGTTAGAGAAGTTAGGGATAGGAATAGCCCCTAAACTCCCTAAACTCCCTAAATTCCCAGGCATAAAAAAAGATACCAAGACAACGAACAACGAACAACGGACAACGGATAATTGACAACTGAAATATGGCAAAGAAGATTGTAATACTCGGTGGTGGCGAGAGTGGCTACGGTAGTGCGGTGTTGGCACACACAAAGGGCTTCGACACCTTCCTATCCGATGCAGGCACCATTGCCGAAAAATATCGCCTCGCACTCGAAAGCGAGGGCATAGAGTATGAACAAGGAGGACACTCCGAGGAGCGCATCCTGTGTGCCGACCTTGTGGTCAAGAGCCCCGGTATCCCCGACAAGGCCCCCATTGTGAAGGCCCTGCGTGAAAAGGGAGTGCCCGTGGTGAGCGAGATTGAGTTTGCACGTCCGTTCAGCAAAGGACGCACACTCTGCATCACAGGCTCCAATGGCAAGACCACAACCACCACACTCACCCACCGCATCCTCGCCGAGGCGGGCTGGGATGTGGCCGTGGGTGGCAACATCGGCGAGAGTTATGCCCTCTCGGTGGCAAGAAACGACAAGGAGTGGTATGTGTTGGAGTTGAGTAGTTTTCAGCTCGACGGATGTGTGGACTTTGTGGCCGACATTGCGGTGTTGATGAACATCACCCCAGACCACTTGGACCGCTACAACTATGTGTTCCAAAACTACGTCGACAGCAAGATGCGTATCATAAGGGGCCACACCTCCGCCAACCACTTTATCTACTGCGGCGACGATGCCACCATTCGTGCCGAGGTGGAGAAGTTGAACCCCTTGTCCCAACAGTTTCCATTCGGCAAGGCCAACATCGAAGGCACAACGGCGACAGTGGAGTTGGAGGGCAAGAAGATTGACATCGACCTGGGCCGCCTACGCATCAAGGGCCTACACAACGCCTACAACGCAATGGCAGCAGCTCTTGCAGCACTTGCAGCAGGGGTGTCCACCGAGCAGATTGAGCGCACACTCTACGCCTTTGAGGGTGTGGAGCACAGGCTCGAAAGGGTGGCCGAGATTGGGGGCGTGGAGTGGATTAACGACTCGAAGGCCACCAATGTCGACTCGGTGTGGTATGCGTTGGAGAGTATGACAAGGCCCACGGTGTGGATTGCGGGAGGTACCGACAAGGGTAACGACTACGAGCCACTGAAAGATTTCGTGGGACGCAAGGTCAAGACTCTCGTGTGTATGGGCGTAAACAACGAAAAACTCCTCGAAGAGTTCCGTGGCATTGTGCCCACCTACAATACCTCCTCGTTGGACGAGTGCGTGAAGGTGTGTGCACAGGTGGCTACAAGTGGCGATGCTGTGTTGCTCTCGCCCGCGTGTGCAAGTTTCGACCTCTTCAAGAACTACGAGCAGAGGGGAACACTCTTCAAACAAAAGGTTTTAGAACTCCAAGACAACAATGAAAACAAGTAGCAAACACTCCTCCACCACACACAGAGGGGCCTATTATGCCGACAAAAAAAACGAGAGCCGCACACAAAGCAGGCCCTCCGGTGCTCACTATGCCCCAAAGCACAGTTGGGCAGAGAGCATCTTTGCGGGCGACAAGGCTCTGTGGGTGGTCATTGTGATGCTGCTCATCTACTCTCTCTTTGTGGTCTACTCCACCACAGCCTACGACCCTGCGTTGAATGCCAATCAGGAACTCACCAAACAAATCCTCTTCATCGGACTCGGTATGATTGGCTTCTTCACAATGCAGGCCATCCATCCTCGCACCTACCGCCCTGTAATCAAGATTATCTATTGGGCCTCAATCATCCTCACGGTGCTGATGATTGTGATGCACAAGGGTAGCAATGCCGCACGCTCCATCAACATCGCAGGCTTCGACTTCCAACCCTTCGAGTTGCTGAAAATATCGGTCATCCTGCTGCTGGCCGACAGACTCGCACGCAGGCAAAAAAATATCGACAAGATTGACCTTCTGCCGAGTTTCAAGCCCAAAGATTGGAGAGAGAACCCAGAGAAACAAAAACTCACACTCCTGAACCACACGCTCCCCGTGCTTGGTCCCATTGCGCTTGCGTGCTGCATCACCATCATCATAAGCAACTCCACCACCTTCATCATCGCCGTCTCGTGCCTGTTAGTGTTGTTCCTCGGACGAATCAAGGGCTCGGACATAAAGAAAATATTCCAACTCGGATTCGTTGTGGGTATTCCCGTGATACTAATCATTGGCGGCAGGTTGGACACTGCCGGGGGACGTTTGGCAGGTTACAGTCCTTGGGTGCTCAAAAAGAGCACACAGGTGGAAAGCGATGGCAAGGAGTACTACGTTAGGCCCGCCCACGAACTCGACCAAACGATGTATGCCAAGATGTCCATAGCCTCCGGAGGACTCAAAGGCAAAGGCCCCGGACAAAGCACCAACCGCTACCTCCAAGAGGCCGACAAGGATATGGCCTACGCATTCCTCATCGAGGAGCACGGGTTGTTGTTCGGAGGCATCGTGGTGTTGTTAGCCTTCCTGATAATGTTTTATAGGGGCATTGAGATTTTCAAGAAGTGCGACACGGCCTTCCCGGGGCTCTCGGTGCTGGGAGTCATCACAGCCATAGTGTTGCAGGCCTTCCTGCATATGATGGTATCGGTGTCGTTGCTTCCCGTCACAGGCCAGCAGCTACCCATTGTGAGTAAGGGCGGCTCGTCGCTGGTCTTCACCCTCATATCACTGGGCCTTGTGATGGGTATCAGCGCAAGAGCCAACAACGGAACGCTAAACAAGAAGGGGAATTGAAAATTGAAAATTGACATACCCCTCCGCCTAACGGCACCTCCCCTGACTCAGGGGAGGAGTAGAGGGAAGGCTCGGGTAACAAAAATGTTACCCAAGAGCAGAAAGGGCAAGAAAGGGCAAGAATATTTACTAATTACTCTTTACTAATTACTAATTAAACAGCTAACGGCTAATGGCTAACAGCTAATGGCTTTGTCGTTGGACGTTGGACGTTAGACGTTAGACAAAAGAAATATATGAGCAAACTGAAAGTAATATTGAGTGGTGGCGGTACGGGCGGACACATCTATCCCGCTGTGGCAACCGCCGAAGCACTCACACGCAAGCTCGGTGCCGACGGAGTGGATATTCTCTTTGTGGGCGCACAGGGCAAAATGGAGATGGAAAAGGTGCCCGCACTCGGCTACAAAATAGTGGGACTCCCCGTGGCCGGCATACAGCGTAGGCTCACACTGCGAAACCTTGCCGTACCGTTCAAATTGTTGGCAAGTATGGTCAAGGCAAGGCGTACCCTACGCACCTTCCGCCCCGATGTGGTGGTAGGCTTTGGTGGCTACGCCAGCGGCCCACTGTTGAAGGCAGCACAAAAGGCAGGCATACCTACCATCTTACAGGAACAAAACTCCTTTGCGGGCGTAACCAACAAACTACTCGCAAAGGGTGCTAAACATATATGCGTGGCCTACGATGGTATGGAGCGTTTCTTCCCTGCCGACCGCATAGTCCACACAGGCAACCCCCTGCGTGGCTCCTTCGGCCAGGAGGTCAACCACGCCGAGGCACTCTCCCACTTTGGGCTCTCGGAGGACAAACCTGTGGTGCTGATTGTGGGCGGCTCGCTCGGTAGTCGTACTCTCAACGAAATGGTCAAAGCCCACTTGGAGCGCATCGTGGCCGAGGGCAAGGTGCAACTCATCTGGCAAAACGGCAAGTACTACGATGACGAAATGAGGGCTTTCTGCGAGGGTAAAGATATGACGGGCGTATGGAGGGGAGCCTTCATTAATCGTATGGACTACGCCTACGAAGCCGCCACGGTGGTGGTTTCGAGGAGTGGTGCTTGCTCGGTGAGCGAGCTATGCTTGGTGGGCAAACCAACAGTGTTTGTACCCTCGCCCAACGTGGCCGAAGACCACCAGACGCACAACGCTATGGCTCTCGTGAGCAAAGGCGCAGCCGAGATTGTCAGGGACTCGGAGGCAGTGGACAAGGGCTTTGAGGTGGTGGAGGCTCTCGTGGCCAACCCCGAAAGGCTCTCCTCGCTGGCAGCCAACATCAAGGTCCTCGCCACCAGCGACTCGGCCGATAGGGTGGCAGAGATTGCTGTGCAGGCCGTAAAGAATTAAAAAAATTGGAACTTATGAAAAACGTATATTTCGTTGGCATTGGCGGCATTGGTATGAGTGCCATTGCCCGCTACTTCCTCCACGAAGGAGCTAAGGTGGCAGGCTATGACCGCACACCCTCGCCACTCACACACGCCCTCGAAGAGGAGGGTGCTCAGATTCACTACGAGGACAACGTTGCCCTCATTGGGGAAGAGTGGCTCAACCCCGCCACTACGTTGGTGGTATATACCCCCGCTATACCCGCTGACCACACCGAACTCAACCACTTCCGCAGTGGTGGTTTTGAGGTAGTTAAGCGTTCCGAAGTGCTCGGACACCTCACCGCAGGTAAGGTCGTAACAGCCATTGCAGGCACCCACGGCAAGACCTCAACAACCACTATGACCGCTTGGTTCACACTCGGTGCTACGGGCAAAGGCAACGCCTTCCTCGGTGGTATCAGTCGCAACTTCGGCAGTAACCTACTGCTCGGTGGGGGCGAGAGGATGGCTGTGGAGGCCGACGAGTTTGACCGTTCGTTCCTGCGACTCACACCCAACATCGCCGTAGTAACCTCCACCGATGCCGACCACCTCGACATCTATGGTACACACGAGGAGATGAAGCGCGCCTTTGGGCAGTTTGTGGAGCGCATTGTGGAGGGCGGAGTGCTCATCCTCAAACACGGCTTGCAGGTGGCCCACGCCAACAAGGGTATCACCACCTACACCTACTCGGTGGACTCCATCGAAGCCGACTTCCACGCCCAAAATATCACCCCGCAGGGCGATGGCACCTTCCGCTACGACATCGTGTGCCCCGACCGCATCATCTGTGGTTGCAGGCTCGGAGTGGGTGGACGTGTCAACGTGGAGAACTCACTCGCAGCTGTGGCTGCCATTTGGGCCGCAGGGGAGTTCAACGAGGAGGGCCTGAAAGAGGCTATGGATAGTTTCGGTGGCGTAAAGCGTAGGTTTGAGGTCTATATCAACACCCCCGAGTTGGTCTACATCGACGACTATGCACACCACCCCGAAGAGTTGAGGGCGGCCATCTGCTCCATCAAAGGTATGTTCCCAGGGCGAAAGTTGACGGTTGCTTTCCAACCCCACCTCTACACTCGCACCCGCGATTTCCACACCGAGTTTGCCGAGGCATTGTCGCTGGCCGACAAGGTGCTGCTGCTCCCCATCTACCCCGCAAGGGAGTTGCCCATCGAGGGTGTGGAGAGCGAACTCATTGGCAAGGACATCACCACCGAGTGGCGCATTGTGCAGAAGGCCGACCTTGCCGAGGAGTTGAGTGGGGAGGAGTGCGATGTGGTTGTAACCTTTGGTGCCGGCGACATCGACCGAGAGTGCGAGAAGATAGTTGACAAATTGAAAATTGAAAATTGAAAATTACTCCCCCTCTAAGTTAGAGGGGGTGCCTGAAAGGCAGGGGCGTCTGTTATAAGAGCAGAAAGAGCAGAAAGGGAATATAGAGAACTTAGTGAATTTAGGGATGCTATTCCCTAAACTCACAAAACTCACAAAACTCACAAAACTCACAAAACTCACAAAACTCACAAAATATTTACTAATTACTCTCTACTAATTACTAATTAAACAGTCGGTTGACGGTTGACGGTTGACGGTTGACGAAATACGCAATGAAAAAAGTTTGGAAGATAATAGGCATCGTATTGGTGTGGTTGGCCATTGTGGGCTTCTTTGTGGGGGCGGCACTACTGCGACACCACAACGAAGAGGCACGCAAGGTGGAGGTGTTGCGTGTGGAGGTGGTCGATAGTGCCGAGGTGCCACTCGTTACGGCCAACAAAATAGCAATGGCCATCCAGCACGCAGGACTGATGCCCACCGGTAGGCCCATCGACAGCGTGAGCCTGTTGGCCATCAACAACCTCGTGGAGAGCGACTGCTTCGTGAGCTCCTCGCAGACCTTTTTGGACTACGATGGTGTACTCACCGTGAGGCTTACACAACGTAAACCCATAGCAAGGGTGATAACCACAGGTGGCGAGGACTTCTACCTCACCGCCAATGGGCACCTCCTGCCCACACAACAAGGCATAGCCATTGATTTACCGCTCGTTACGGGCGATATCACACTCCCCTTCCCTCGTGAGTTCAAGGGCGATATGGTGGCTTGGGCAAAGGATAATAAAAAAAATAGTGATAAAAATTATATATTTCTACTCAAACTCACTAATTTTGTGAGATTGGTGGAAAGTAGGCCCGAATGGGGTGGAAACATCGTGCAAATCGTGGCCGAAAGGAAGGGTACAAAAGAAGGTAGTAAAGCCACACGCACCACCATACGACTCATACCACGCAGGGGTAGTTACACAGTGCTGTTGGGTACGCTCGACGATGTCGAAGCCAAGCTCAACCGTTGGGTACGTTTCGTGGAGGCCGGAGTGGTCGACCTCAACGAACCCAACACTCTCGATGTCTCCTACGAAGGACAGGCTGTGTGGAGAATTGAGAAATAGCGACCAGCAGTCGGCAAAAAACAAAAAGCTAACGGCTAACAGCCAATAGCTAACAGCTTGAAAAACACACAACACACTATCATACAACACACACTCGATACACGCTATGAATTTGAAAGACTACATCGTTTCCATTGATCTCGGTTGCAGCAAGGTGGTTGCTGCGTTGGGTACCCTCGGCGCAAACGGAGAGGTTATCGTTGCCGACTTCGCAACCTGTCCTATGCCTGCAAACGGCTTCGTAAGGGGAGAGATTACCAACATCGAAGTTGTTACAAAGGCTCTGAAAGGCGCAGTGAGCGAATTGGAAAGTCGCAACAACATCATCGTAAGTGATGTATTCGTGTCGGTGGAGGGTAGGCACATAGTGTGTGCCGACAACTCCGGCTTTGTCTATATTGGTAGCGATGGCGAAATCCTCGAAGAGAATGTCAAGCAGCTCAGCGAGAATATGAACAACGTGCAGGCTCCCGAGGGTAAGGTTATCCTCTCGCGCATACCGCAGAGCTACAAGATTGATTCGAGGGAGATTGTGGGCAACCCCGTTGGTATGTATGGCAAACAGTTGGAAGCGACATACAGTTTCCTGCTTGCGGGCAAGGGTGTATTGGAGCGTATAGGCAAGGCGTTTGACCGTGTGGGTATCAACGGCTACAAGTTCTGTGCAGCGGCAAGTGCAACAGCGCAAGTGGCCGCAACGAGTGATGAGAAGGAGATGGGTGTTGCTGTGATAGACCTCGGCGCAGGTGTTACCAATGTGGCCATCTACCACGATGGCGTGTTGCGTTATGCGGTGTCTATCCCTATGGGACAGGAGACTATCAACAAAGACATCAAGGCCAACGCCATTCCCGACAAGCACATCGAAAAACTCAAAATCAAATATGGCTATGCAACCGTAAGTGCCATACCTTTCAACGAACTCAATAGTGTGATACGCATCGACGGACGCACACAGCACGAGAAGGCCAAAAACATACCTTTCCGCGACCTGTGTACCATCATCAACGCCCGTATGTTGGACATTGTGGAGTTTGTGGTGGAGGAGATTCGCACCTCGGGTTATCACGGCAAGCTCGGCGCCGGCATTGTGTTGACGGGTGGCGGCTCGCAGTTGAAAGGTATCGACACACTTTTCAAGGAGCGCACCGGCTATGAGGTGAGGCTCGGATGGGCCGAAGAGGGCGTGGGCGCCGAGAGCGTGGAGGGTATCTCTGCCCCCACGATGACCACCGCCGTAGGTCTATTAGCCCTGGCCTTCTCGGAAGACATAGGACACATCAAGGCTCCCAAGTATATCACAAAGTCCCAAGAAGTTGACAGACAGGAGGAGGAACTCAAAAAGAACGGTAAGAAGGAGAAATCTGGCGATGGAGAGGGCGACAAAGAGCCTCAAACCGAAAAGAGTGGCAAAAAGAAGCTAGGATGGTTCAAGCGGGTCATCGGACGCATCGACGAGGCTATCTTCGGTCAGGAGGTGGTTGGCGACGAGGATATGTAGAATTGATTGTTGAGAGTTGTTTGCTAAATAGATACTCTCAACTAATTACTAATTAAGAAGGTCGTTAGACGATTGACGTTAGACATTAGACAACAAAATATATGATTGACACAACCGACATACTCGGCTCAATTATGGCCCCAACACGTAGCGAGTCCATCATTATGGTACTCGGTGTGGGTGGTGCAGGTGGTAATGCCGTAAACCATATGTTCGACCTTGGCATCAAGGACGTAACTTTTATGGTGTGCAACACTGACAAGCAGGCATTGGCCAACAGCCCCATTGAGAACAAAATTCAACTCGGCGAAGGACTCGGTGCAGGCAACAACCCCGCAAAGGGACGTGAGGCCGCCATCGAGAGCCTCGACGACATTATGATACACCTCGAAAACAGCGGTGCCAAGATGATATTTATCACCGCAGGTATGGGAGGTGGTACAGGTACGGGTGCTGCCCCCGTTATTGCCAAGGCCGCCAAGGGTAAGGGTATCCTCACAGTGGGTATCGTTACGCTCCCCTTCCGCACCGAAGGCAGACTGCGTATGGAACAGGCACTCAAAGGTCTGGAAGAGTTGAAGAACAACACCGACTCGTTGGTGGTTATCAACAACGACAACATCACCAAGATGTATGGCTCGTTGCCATTCGTGGAGGCACTCCACAAGGCCGATGATGTATTGGCCACCGCCGCCAAAGGTATTGCCGAACTCGTTACAAGGCACGGCATTGTCAACGTGGACTTTGCCGATGTGAGGACAGTGATGCTGGGTAGCGGTATGGCTCTTATGGGCTCGGCAAAGGCTACGGGCGAGAGGAAGGTGGACGAGGCTGTGGAGAGGGCTATCGCTTCGCCCCTGCTCAACCATCAGGACATTCTCGGTGCCAAAAACATCCTGCTGAACCTCTCCTATGCCGAAAACGACGACCTCACCTTTGAGGAGGCAAGCCGTGCGCAGGAGATTATCCAGACTCGTGCTTCGAGGGCCGGAGGTTATGATGCAAACATCATTTGGGGTGCGGGCTCCTCGTCCGAACTCCAAGAGGGAGAGATTGAGGTGACACTCGTGGCTACGGGCTTTGAGAGTGTAACGGAGCCTATGCAACCTATGCGAGAGAGGCCCAAACTCGGCCAAGTGGATACACCCGAAACAACCACTACCACCCAAAGCGAGGAAGTGGAGCCTGTTGCTACGCCCAAGCCAAGTATGGAGTGGACCATCAAGGAACACTACAACGACATCGAGGACCTAATAATGCAACCCGCATTCTTCCGTAGGGGTATGCAACTCGACGGCGTTGTGAAGGGAGCAATGCAAGTGGCCGGTCAGATTGGCGAAAAGGTGAAAGAGCAACCCGCGCCACCCACCGAGGGTACACTCTTTTAAGCTATGGGGATGACAACATTGGGTGCAATATTAACTTTTCAGCCCTTTGAGGTTGGTTTGGTGGGCAACATTGTTCTGATTGTGGTGTTGCTCTGTTGCTCGGCTCTGATGTCGGGCTCCGAGACTGCGCTCTTCTCGCTCTCGCCTACGCAGTTGGATAGGATTCGTAAAAACGACAACCCCATCAATAACGCCATCGTTAAACTACTCTCCGCACAAGACCAACTGCTGGCCACCATTCTGATTGCCAACAACTTGGTCAACATTCTTGTCATCTCTCTGTGTAACAATCTGATTGATGCACTAGTGATATTCCATAGCAGCGGTTGGGAGTTTGCCATCAAGACTGTGGCTGTTACGTTCGTACTATTGCTCTTTGGCGAGATTATGCCCAAAGTCTATGCGAGTTACAACCCACAGGGCTTTGCCAACATTGTGGCCCTACCATTGAAAGCCTGCAATAGTATCTTCAAACCGCTCTCCTATGTGCTTGTGAAGTACTCCGACAGGATGCAAAACAAGGGTATCATTCAGCCCGAAAACATCTCTATGGAGGAGTTGGAGAACGCGCTCGAAATCACCGAAAACCCAAGCGAAACGGAGAAGGAGATGCTCTCCGGCATTGTGCAGTTTGCATCAACGGAGGTGGAGGAGATTATGCGTCCCCGTATGGACATCGAGGCTATCGACTCGGAGGAGAACTTCGACGAGGTGAGGAGAGTGATTATGGATAGTGGTTTCTCACGCATCCCCGTATATAAGGAAAACCTCGACCACATCCTCGGCATACTCTACGTCAAGGACGTGTTGGCCTACATTGGCGAGGGTGCCGACTTTGAGTGGCAGAGGCTCCTGAGGCCCGCATTCTACACCCCCGAGCACAAGAAGATTAACGACCTCTTGGAGGAGTTCCGCAGTCAGAAAGTACACATCGCCATAGTGGTGGATGAGTATGGCTCCACGCTCGGACTTGTGTCGTTGGAGGACATCTTGGAGGAGATTGTGGGCGAGATTAGCGACGAGAGCGATGTGCCCGAAGAGTTGCCCTACAAGCAGTTGCCCGACGGTGCCTACATCTTTGAGGGCAAGGCCCACATCGGTATCTTGGAAGAGGTGCTCGGTGTGGAGGAGGGAGTCTTTGACGACTGCCGTGGCGAGGCCGAGACCATTGCCGGTATGTTGCTCGAAATCAAGAGGGACTTCCTGCGTAGGGGCGACAAGAAGAGTCTGCACGGAGTGAGGTTTACGGTGCTCTCCGTGAGTGGACACCACGCCGACGAAATACGCGTGGAGAAAATCAAAAACAGCTAATGGCTAATGGCTAACAGCTAACAGCTTATATGAGGCGCATAGATTTCGACAGAGGCTACATCGTCGTGGCACCCGTGGACAGCACTGCGGAGCAATCCCCTCTGCTGACCAAGGAGGACCACACCCATCTGGCCACACTCACCTCCCCCACCCGTAGGGCCCAATGGTGCACTTGGAGGAGCATTGTGAGGGCCGAGTTGGGAACCGAAGTGTCGTTACGCTACAACTCGATGGGTGCTCCCCTATTGGAGCAAGCGGTGGGCAAGGTGGCCTACATCAGCGTTTCGCACTCGGCCGAGTGGGTGGCGGTAATGTTCAGTGCCACAAGGTGTGGGGTGGACATCGAAAGCCACCAGCGCAACTTCTCAAAGGTGGCCACACGCTACATCACCCCCGAGGAACGAGAGGCATTCGCCGAAGAGATAGGCCCACACTTTGAGACCATAGTGTGGAGCGCAAAGGAGGCGATGTACAAGTATGCGCTCACCCCTGGGGTGGACTTCACTGCCGACCTACTGCTGGTGGAGCACGATGGCCAGAGTGCCACTCTCGGTGCCACTCTCAACGGACTCTCCATTCCCGACACTCGCTATCTCTTTTTGGAAGATAATCAGGTATTGTGCTATACTTTTGAATTTTGACCATGAATGTTCGTATTGCGCCCGAGTGGGGCGAGTTGCTCCAACCCGAATTTGACAAGCCCTATTTTGCCGAGCTCGTAGAGTTTGTACGCTCGGAGTATGCCTCAGGGCCCGTATTCCCCGCCGCAGGTAACATCTTCCGTGCGCTGGACAAGTGTAAACCCGACGATGTTAAGGTGGTGATTATCGGCCAAGACCCCTACCACGGCGAAGGTCAGGCCAACGGTTTGTGTTTCTCGGTAAACGACGGAGTGCCCTTTCCACCCTCGCTGCGCAACATTTTCAAGGAGATACAGAGCGACCTCGGCAAGCCCATACCCACAAGTGGCAACCTCGACCGTTGGGCCGAGCAGGGCGTGCTGCTGCTGAATGCCACCCTCACAGTGAGGGCCCACGCTGCTGCCTCACACGCAGGCCACGGCTGGGAGAGGTTTACGGACTCTGTGGTGGCCACCCTCTCGGAGTTGCGTTCGGGGGTGGTCTATATGCTCTGGGGGGCCTATGCACAAAAGAAAGGAGCCGCCATCGACTCCTCTCGTAATCTCATACTCAAATGTGCACACCCCTCGCCATTGTCGGCCCACAATGGCTTCTTCGGCTGTCGCCACTTCTCGCAAGCCAACGCCTACCTCGCCTCACAAGGCCTCTCGGAGATTGATTGGTAGAGAGGGAATGGAAAATTGAAAATGGAAAATTGAAAATTGAAAATTCACCCTCACCTCTCGGGTATTAAAAAAGATACCAGTGCGGTAAGTGGGACAAAGAAACTCTCGGGTAACGTTTTTGTTACCCGAGAGTTTTTTTGTCGGTTGACGGTT
>JAGBGK010000050.1 GCA_017936005.1 Tidjanibacter sp. | reverse complement strand
ATTTTGAATTTTGAATTTCATCTCTTCTCTGCCACCCTCAGTTTGGCACTGCGGCTACGGGGGTTGCGCTCCACCTCCTCGGCGGTGGGTACTATGGCCTTGCGGCTCACAGCCTCCCACGGAGTGGATATGTTGCCGTAGAAGTCCTTCTCCGGCTTACCCTCAAAGTTGCCGCACTTGATGTAGTTCTTCACAAGCCTGTCCTCCAACGAGTGATACGATATGACCGCCAACCTACCACCCGGGCGCAGCACTTTCAGGCTCTGTTCGAGTGCCATTTTCAGGGCCTCCATCTCGCCATTAACCTCAATGCGCAAGGCTTGGAAGAGCTTGGTGAGAAACTTGGCACCGTCCTTCTTGGGGGTGCATGGTGCCACAGCCTCCACAAGGTCGCCCACTGTCACAATCTCCTTGGTGCTCCTCGCACGCGCGATGCAGGCGGCAATCTTGTAGGTGGTGTCCAACTCGCCATATTCTTTGAGCAACTGCGCAAGGGCCTCCTGCTCGTAGGTGTTCACAAGCGTAGCGGCCGTGAAGGCAGCCTTGCGATTCATCCTCATATCCAGCGGAGCCTCCAAGTCGGCCTTGAACGAAAAACCCCTCTCGGCGGTGTCGAAGTGGTGCGACGACACACCAAGGTCGGCCAACACACCATCCACCTCGCCATCGCCCACACCCCTCAGGCGCAACTGACTGCGCATAAAGCGGAAGTTGCTCTCCACAAAGTGGAGCCTGCTGTCGGCGGGGATATTGGCTTGTGCATCGGCATCTTGGTCGAAACTAAACAGTCGGCCCTTGGAGGAGAGCCTTTCGAGAATGAGGCGCGAGTGTCCTCCTCCACCGAAGGTCAAATCGACGTAGGTGCCGTTGGGGTTTATGTCGAGCCCGTCCATTGACTCGGTGGCGAGGGCGGGGATGTGGTAAACTTCGCTCATAGGGTGTTTGTTACAAAGTATGAAATACTTTGTAAAGGTACAGCTTTTGTCGGGAATGTTCCAACAAAAACAGCAAAAAGTTATTAACAATCGGGAAAGTTGAAAAGAGAGACGACCATTAGAACAATGTTCTCTCCAACACGTTGCCTTTGAGAAGCACCACAGCATAGGCCGACACGCCCTCACCTCGGCCCTCAAAACCGAGCCTTTCGGTGGTGGTTGCCTTCACCGAAACGGCTTCCACCTCCACGCCCATAACCTCTGCAAGGCGGGCCCTCATCTGGTCGATGTGGGGACGCAACTTGGGAGCTTGGAGCGCGATGGTAATGTCCACATTGCCAATCTCATAGCCCTCTTTGCGGATGAGCTCAACGGTGCGCTCCAAAAGGATGGTGGAGTCGATACCCTTGTAGGCCATATCGGTGTCGGGGAAGAGTTTACCTATGTCGCCAAGTGCAACCGCACCAAGTAGAGCGTCGCACAAGGCGTGGATGGCAACGTCGCCGTCCGAATGGGCCACACATCCCACCGCGGAGGGCACCTTCACACCGCCCAGCACAAGGTCTAAACCCTCCGCCAGAGCGTGCACATCATATCCAAATCCGATTCTCATAGGGTGAACTTTTCTCTCTTTGCAGGCCATTTTTTTTCTTTGGCCCATTTCAACCACAAAATTACAAAACTTTTTCCTATCTTTACACTCCCAAGGCAATCTTTTTGCACACTAAACAGAGATAATTTACAATAGATATTAAAAATTTTTAATAATTTAGATTTTATGTCCGAACTTTCGACACTTTCGCCTGCCCTTGTGTGGCAGATTTTTGAGGAGATTACTCGTGTGCCTCGCCCCTCCAAACACGAGGAAAAAATCACGGCCTATCTGGTGGATTTTGCCACCAAGCATAATCTTTCCTACAAGGTGGATGAGGCTGGTAATGTGGTCATTCGTAAGCCTGCAACCGAGGGGTGTGAGGGTGCACAAACGGTTGTGCTCCAAGCTCATACCGATATGGTGTGCGAGAAGAACAACGATGTACAGCACGACTTTATGACAGACCCCATTGAGGCCTACATCGACGGTGGTTGGGTGAAAGCAAAGGGTACCACTTTGGGTGCCGATTGCGGTATCGGTATGGCTGCTGCGCTGGCCGTTTTGGTGGATGATAGTTTGGTGCATCCTGCCATCGAAGCACTCTTCACGGTGGACGAGGAGACGGGCCTGACGGGAGCATTTGAACTTGCGCCCGATATGCTCACGGGTAACTATCTGCTCAACCTCGACTCCGAGGACGAGGGCGAGATTTTCATCGGTTGCGCGGGTGGCGTGGACACAATTGCCACATTCACTTACACTCCCGAGCCCACCCCTGAGGGCTACCGTTGGATGCGTATTGAGGTGGGTGGCCTGAAAGGTGGACACTCGGGCGATAACATCAACGATGGTCTGGGTAACTCCAATAAGATTCTCGCCCGCCTGCTCTCGGAGGCTACCGACACTTGGGGCCTTCGTTTGGCCGACTTCAATGGTGGAAACCTGCGTAATGCCATACCTCGTGAGGCGGTGGCTGTGGTGGGTGTGCCGGAGGAAAACCTACACCCCTTTGCCGAGAGGTATGTTGCTTTTGCTGATGAGGTTACTGCCGAGTTGCAATATTCTGATGAGGGCTTCTGGATTCACGCCGACGAGTGTGAGGAGGCCCCCAAGGAGGTGGTTGACCTGCCTACACAACAGAATTTGTTACTCTCGCTGGTGGGCGTTGCCAATGGTGTGTTGGCTATGAGCCACGCAATGCCGGGCCTTGTGGAGACCTCCACCAACCTTGCATCGGTGAAGTTCAAGGAGGGTAATAAGATAGACGTGGTGTCGTCGCAACGCTCCTCGGTGGAGAGTGCCAAGTGGGATGCTGCCCATACGGTGGAGGCTACCTATCGCCTTGCGGGTGCCGAGGTTTGGCACGGCGACGGCTACCCCGGTTGGGCTCCCAACCCAAACAGCGAACTGCTGGAAGTGTGTGTGGATGCCTACGAGGAACTCTTTGATAAAGAGCCCGTTGTGAGGGCTATTCACGCAGGCTTGGAGTGTGGCCTCTTCTTGGAGAAATACCCCGAGTTGGAGATGGTATCGTTTGGTCCCACCCTGCGTGGTGTTCACTCGCCCGACGAGCGTTTGGAGATTGCCACGGTGGATAAGTTCTGGAAACACCTTACAGCGGTTCTCGCCAAACTTGCCAAAGCGTAGAGGACTCAAAATAAAGTGCTTGGCACATAAAGAGGGCCCACTCAATGGCGAGTGGGCCCTCTTTGTTGTTTAGGCACGGCCATTAGATGTGTGCTCCGAGCGAGGCGTTGGCGGTGCAGGTGAGTTTGTCGATGAGGTTGCCACACTGAATGGTGTAGGTGCCCTCTTCGAGGTACCAATTAGCATCGTTCTTGGCAAAGGCAAGTTCCTCGGCAGCAAGCTCAAAGGTGACGGTTTTGGTCTGGCCTGGTGCGAGTTCAATCTTCTCGAAGTCGCGCAGGCGGCGTGCGTCGGGGATAATTGAGGCCACGTCGTCTTTGATGAAAAGTAGCACGCTCTCCTTGCCGACACGCTCGCCGGTGTTGGTTACATCCACACTGATGCGTATGGTGTCGCCGGCCTTGAATTCAGCACCTTCGATGACCTGCAAGTTGGAGTACTCGAAAGAGGTGTAGGATAGTCCATAGCCGAATGCCCACTGCAAATCAACAACGGCGTTGTAGTCGTAGGCTCCCTTCATTTTGCCCACCTTCTCGGAGGTCTTGTGGTCGTAGGTGGTCATAGCATTGGAGTACTTGGGATAGGAGTGGGGCAGCTTACCCGAAGGATTCACTTCGCCATAGATGATGGAGCCGAGTGCCCTTCCGCCCTCGGTGCCGGGCAGGTAGGTGTGCAGGATAGCCGCCATATCGTCTGCGATGTTGCGGATGATGCGGTTGCGACCTTCGTTGAGAACGAGAATGACAGGTTTACCCGTTGCGGCGAGAGCCTTGGCGAGCTGCTGTTGGTTCTCCGAGAGAGCCATCTCGGTGATGTTGCCGGGGGTCTCACAGTAGGAGTTTTCGCCGAGGCAGAGGATGATGTAGTCCACCCCACGAGCAGCCCTCACTGCACCCTGAATGTTGATGTTTTCCTCCTTGGTCCAGTGGCCCTTTTTGGCATACTCCACACCGGGGAAGTACTTCACATTGTTTCCGCCGATGGATTTGATGCCATCGAGGAATGTGATACCGTTGGGCAGATACGTATCTACGATATCACCCTGCCACGAGTAGCTCCAACCGCCACACAGAGGACGCATCCTGTCGGCATTGGGGCCTGCAACCAGCACCTTTGCGTTGGGATTGAGGGGGAGGATGTTGTTTTGGTTTTTGAGCAAAGTGATAGACTCGCACGCACTTTGGTAGGCAGCCTCTCGTATGGCTTCGCCCTGAAATTCGGGATAGTCTTCAACGTAGGTGTTGGGACGCTCGACCAGTCCCAAGCGAACCTTCATCCTAATGATGCGTTTGACAGCGTCGTCTATGCGAGCCTCGCTAACGAGTCCCTCTTTGACGGCCTCAATGAGGAGGTCGCAGAAGCTGATATCGTAGGGAATCATTGCCATATCCACACCTGCGTTAATGGCGGTTGCGATGGCACTCTTGAAGTCGGCAGCAACCTTCTCACGTGTGTAGAGGTTGGGGATGTCGGCCCAGTCGGAGACTATTACACCGTCCCAACCAAGTCCCTCTTTGAGCCACACGGTCAACAACTCGTGGTCGGCGTGTGTGGGCACTCCGTTAATTGATGCGGAGTTGACCATAATAGAGAGTGCGCCGGCTTCCACCGCGGCCTTGAAAGGAGCAAAGTGTTTCTCTTTGAGCTCCGCCACCGACACATAAGCGGGTGTGCGGTCCTGGCCGGAGTTGGTCATACCATAGGCCATAAAGTGTTTGGGGCAGGCGGCAATGTGGTATGCGTCGATGTGGTTGGGGTCTGTACCCTGATAGCCCACAATCATCTCTCGTCCCATCTCGGCGGTGAGGTAGGCATCCTCACTGAACGACTCCCAACAACGAGGCCAAGCGTGGCGACGGCCCAAATCGAGGGTGGGCGAGTAGGTCCAGGGGATACCTGCGGCTCTCACCTCATAGGCGGTCATCTCGGCCATACGGCGAGTCTGTGCGCGGTTGAAGGTGGCAGCAGCGTTGACCTCCTGAGGGAAAAGGGTGGAGCCCTTGGTGTAGGTTACGCCGTGGATAGCATCGATGCCATAGATAGTGGCAATGCCGGTGTGTTTGATGGAGGCATCGTTGATTGTTGTGATGATCTTGTTCCACGTTTTGACATCCGGAGCATTACCGGGGGCGTTGAGTACCGAGCCTATTTTGTAGTGGCTGAATACCTTTTCAAAAATATCCTCTTTGAATGTGAATGGCTCTGCCTCGGTGTTGCCGATGGCGCCGATGGTGAGCTCGGCCATCTGTCCCACTTTCTCTTCGAGGGTCATCTTGGCGACAATCTCCTTGACTTGTTTCTCCACTTGTTTGTCGGTAGGAATAGCGGTGCGCTGATTGTTGCAGCAACCCACAGCCAGAGTCAGTGTGATGACGGCAAGGGTTAAGTGTTTGAGTCTTAAAATCATAGGTGTTTTATTTGATAGTTAGTAATTTACATTCTGTGTGATGGCGTCTTTATGGGTAGGATAAAGACAGTTTCAAAGGTAGAACAAAAAAAGTGAACTTCAAAATTCTTGTGTGTGGTTGTCGGTCGACAAAAAAACAAGACGGGGAGACCTCACGGCATCCCCGTCTTCAATCAAACTTCTCTAACACCTAATTCACTGTTTGGGTAAACATATCACGCAGGTAGGCATCCAAGTATAGAATCTCGTGTTCGCCACACACCACGTGTTCGAGGAACATATCCTCTTCGTTACCCGTCCAACAGTTTTGCTTTCCGTCGTAGTCAATTTCTCCCATAGGCAAAATGTTTTTGGTGGTTACTTTGATAACATAACGCACCCGCCGTGGGATTATTGTATCTCGGTTAGGTCAAAATCAAATTATTTTCCTTAATCATCCTGCGGAGGTTTGTCAACGCATAGCGCATACGTCCGAGTGCGGTGTTGATGCTCACGTTGGTCTGCTCGGCTATCTCCTTGAAGGATAGGCCTGCATAGTAGCGCATCTTGACCACTTCGCGTTGCTCTTCGGGCAGTTGTTCGACAAGTCGGCGCAGGTCGGCCTCGATTTGCTCCTTGACGATTTTGTCCTCAATGGAGCCTTCGCTGAGTCTTTGAGTGCCGATGATGTCGTAGCCTGCGTCGCTTTCGGTGATGGTGGGTACTTTTTTCTGACGGCGGAAATAGTCGATAACTTGGTTGTGGGCGATGCGCATCACCCACGAAAGGAACTTTCCGTTGTCCTCATAGCGACCCTCTTCGATTACCCGAATGGCCTTGACAAAGGTCTCCTGACAAATATCCTCGGCCACCTCGGAGTCTTTGACCATCAGATAGATATAGTCATAGACACGCCTACGATGGCGCTCGATGAGTTTGGAAATAGCTTGAATGTTGCCACTAACGAGATAAGCGTCGAGCAGCTGGTGCTCGTCAACGCTTACAGACTTCTGTATCATACTCTATTATGTTTTTTTTGGTTTAGAGTAGATATTTCTCGATAGGCAAAATGTGATTTAAGTGAAACAAATAGTTTAATTGAAACTGTGCGCAAGGTAGAGTATTTTCCCCTAATATCCAAATCAAACACGAGTTTTTTCACATTTAGCTTACTCTGCCAAGACGCACAGTTCACCCTACGGGTGTGCAAAACCCGTGCCAAAACGTCGACCGTCGACCGACAACCGTCGACCGACTTCTAATATAGGGCTATGCCGGCTACGGCCGAGAGGACAATGAGCAGGATGGGGTTTACCCTCTTTACGGAGGCCACAAAGCAGGCCCCAAAGATGAGCCAACTCTTCCAATCGATGAACGTTTCGGGCCCGAAGAGCATCAGCGCCGACGAGAGGATAAGGCCAATCATCATAGGCTTCATACCCTCCATAGCACCCGCAAAGTGTTTGTTGTTGTGGAGTTTGAGGTAGAACTTCGTGGCCAACATCATCAGCGTCAGCGATGGCAGGCACACCGCAAGGGTGGCAACCAGAGAGCCGAGAGCTGTGCCCGTAACGGAGTAGCCCACATAGGTGGCGCAGTTGATGGCAATGGGGCCGGGAGTCATCTGCGATATGGCGGCCACGTCGGCCATCTCGGCAGCCGTGAGCCAGCCGTGCTGAACGACTATCTCGTTGTAGATGAGCGAAATCATCGCATAGCCTCCTCCGAAACCGAAGAAGCCTATTTTGAGGTACGAAAGAAATAATTGCAGGTAGATCATCGCTCGCCCTCCTTTCCTTTATCTTTTGTGGCACCCTCCGAACGGAACGACCAGCCGATACCAACCAGCGCACCTATTATAATAAAGGCGATGGGCGACACCCCCAATAGCCAAATAACCACCGCTGCACCCAATGCAACGGCAATCTTCCACCAACTCATACCGCGTGCCATATTAATAATAGGTGCGGCGATGAGTGCCACCACCGCAGGCCTCATACCCTTGAAAGCGGCCGCAACGGTGGGGTTGTCCTTGAAGTCGGTGAAGTAGAGTGCAATCAGTAGGATGATGACAAACGAGGGGATGACCACTCCCACGAGGGCTGCGAGAGCACCCTTTGCGCCCCTTGTCTTGTAGCCCACAAAGACGGCCGTGTTGAGAGCAATGGGGCCCGGAACGCTCTGTGCAATAGTCAGTTGGTTGATGAACTCCTCCCTTGTCAACCACCCTCTCTTCTGAATCATCTCGGCCTCGATGAGGGGTATCATAGCATAGCCGCCACCAAAGGTAAAGGCTCCTATTTTCAGAAACGACCAGAATATGTCAAATAGAGAGGCCAAGAGAATTTGAGAATTGAGAATTGAGAGTTGAGAATTGAGAGTTGAGAATTAAGACAACTAACCTTATTTACTATTTACGAATGCGGTGAACATTGTGGCGGCGAGGGCAGCGGTTTCGGTACGCAGTCGGCAACCTCCGAGGCTCACCTCCACAAAGCCATTCTCCCTTGCGAGGGCTATCTCCTCGGGGCTGAAATCACCCTCGGGACCAATGAGTACCAACACGTTATCCCCAGCCACAAGCCTCTCGCCAATGAACACCCTCTCGGCATCCTCCTCGCAGTGGGCGATGAGTTTGGTACCTTCGAATGGCATAGTGAGCACTTGGCGTAGGGGGGTGAGTGCGTCAATCTGTGGTAGGTAGGCTTTGAGCGACTGCTTCATTGCGCTGATGGCAATCTTGTCCAGACGCTCCTTCTTGACCACTTTTCTCTCGGAGTGGTCACATAGGGTGGGTATTATGCGGTCGATACCACTCTCGGTGGCCTTCTCCACAAACCACTCAATGCGGTCGATGTTCTTGGTAGGGGCAACAGCCACTGTGAGCTGATAGGGCCTCTTCTCCCACTCGCGGTGCTCCTCCACGATGCGTATGGTGCAACGCTTGGGGTGTGGGTCAACAACTTCGGCCTGGTAGAGAGTGCCACGTCCGTCGGTGATGTGGAGCCTATCGCCCTCACGCAGACGGAGGACTCTCACACAATGACCACTCTCTTCCTCCGTGAGAGTGTAGAGTGGCGGGGTTATGTCGGGTGCATAGAATAGTAACATAGTGCAAAGATACAATCAAAATTGAGAATTGACAAAACAAAGTTTTGTCTAAAATGCTCCCGCTCGGCAGAGTCTGCAAGCAGCCTTTGCGCTCGCTTACTCGCATTTGCGAGAATTGACAAAATAAATTTTGTCTAAAATGCTCTCGCTCGACATAGCCCACAAGTGGCCTCTGCCCTCGCTTATTCGCATTTGCGAGAATTGAGAATTATTTGAAACATTGGAGGGTAATAGCCCATCAAAACCCTTATTTTTCAATTTCTATGTATTCGGAGAATACAAGTTTTGTGTGTGGGTTGGAGGAGCGAATCTCCTGACGTAGTGCTTTGGTACCCCAGCGGAATATCCACCACTTGTAGGGAATGCGGTGGACCACTTGTGTAAGGGTGTCGTGGCTGATAAAGTGTAGGTGTGTGCCGTTGGGGTTAGGCGTTAGGGTGAGGCTCACCCACTCGTCGCTCCAATGGATGGGTGTGGTGATACTGTCGGAGAGTCGTTCGGGCGATGGCGGAGGGGGTAGGAGAGTGTCGAGGAGGGTGTGGGTAGCCGTGAGGGTTAAGGCTCTGGCGTTGCGTAGGTTGATGCCCAACTGCTCGATGCGCTGGGCGTGTGTGGGGCGCAACTCCTCCAACTCTCCGGCGGTCATACGCAGGCGACCGATGGAGAGCCGTTGCGAATTGGCAAGGGCGGTGGTGTGGGCAAGCCTCTCGGTGAGTGTGCGGTTGTTGTCGGCCAGACGGCGGTTTTCGCTGCGCTGACATAGGATAACCCACCCGCAACCAATGAACAGTAGGAGGGTGGTTGTGGCGATAATAATCAGTGTTTTTTTCATAGTCGTTGGGTTTTTCCACAAATATAACACCCTACCGTTCAAAAAAGTTTACATATTTTTTGACAAAATGCACTACCTTTGTGGCAAACCACAAATAGCTATGAAACGATTTCTAATTTTGACTCTCTGCCTGCTTACTTGTGCCACAATGGTTTGTGGTGGCAACATTAAATCCGTAACGGGCACTTTCATCAACCTTGCCTACCAAGACGTGCGTAACCGCTACACCAACCCAGAGGGTGTGGATATGACCGATCCTGCGCTGTGGAGGGCCAAGATTGAGGATATGCACGAGATGGGTATGGAGTACCTTATCTTTATGGCTGTGGCCAACGACGGTAAGTCTTTCTACCCCTCCACACTTATGCCCCACCACTATCCCGACGGGCGACAAAGCCCCGTGGAGGCCATTATGGACACAGCGGCAAAGCTCGGTATGAAGGTCTTTATGAGCACCGGCTGGGCCGAAAATCAAGACGACAACCTTCGTATCCCACGCATCAAGCAGCGACAGATGGATATGATGGCCGAACTCGCAGGGTTGTTTGGTACCCACGAGGCTTTCTATGGGTGGTACCTGCCCGTGGAGGATTGTCTGGGGCCCGTGTTGACCGACTACGCAGTGGAGGCTGTCAACGCCCTCACCGAGCGCGCCCGTACACTCACACCCAAGGCTAAAATACTTATCTCTCCCTATGGTATTTTCAACTCCAACTTCGACCACCCCGACTATGCACGACAGATTGGTCGCCTGAAAGTGGACATCATTGCCTATCAGGACGAGGTGGGTTGTGTGAGGGAGCGTTTCCCGCTGCCCCGCCTGCGTGAGAATTGGAAACGTTTGGCCGAGATACACTCCTCGCTCCCCATAGAGATGTGGGCCAACTGCGAGAACTTCACTTGGGAACGTGGCACCAACGACCGCACCTCGGCACTCATCCCTGCTGCTCCCGAGAGGTTTATGGCACAGTTAGAAGCTGCAAGCGAGGTAGGAGTGAAGAGGATAGTGTCGTTTATGATGTGCGGAATTTTTGAACCAAAACAGTCGAAATACTCGCTCGGTCAGCCCGATTTGTCGGCAAGGGCTGGTGAGGAATATATGCGCTGGATGGAGTCGGGACGCCCTGCGTTGCGTGAGAGGGAGTGTGCAGAAGGGGTGATAACCCACTGCTCCGAGACTCGATTGGTGGATGGTGTTGTGGGCGACGAGAATACGGCCAACCCTGCGTGGGTGGTGTTGCCTAAGGGCGAGCACGAGATTAGTTTCAGCCTTACCGAAGGGAGCAAGGATGCGACCTTCTCGCTCGGCACGCTCAACTACTCACCCGAGGGTGTGCGTCCCCCGAGCCGTGTGGCACTCTATGGCTCGGAGGATGGTCAAACCTATGAATTGTTGGAGGTTAAGCAACCCTATGTTTGGCCTAACGACCGCCACGATGCGTGGGTGCAGACCATCCGATTTAGCCACCACAACGATAGTTTCAAATACTTCCGCTTGGTGCTTACCTGTCCCTCGAAGTGCTGTGTGGATGAAATCCAAAATTGATGTGAGTTGTGAGTAACCAACTGTTAATAGTACACAAAAAAAAACTGACCACGTTTGGAGGTCAGTTTTTTTTTGTGCTTATCGGTTGTCAATCTTGCCTCGATAGACCACAAACCTCTGGAAGAGGTACTCGGTGGAGAGGTTGAGGAGCATATTGAGGCCCGTAACGAGGTACTCGTTCCACATCAGTCCCTCGACCAACCAATCGCCCAAGATGGTAGTCAGGGGCGTAAAGACGCAGTAGTAGCCAAAGACTTTGAGCATTGCTGCGCCAACATTGGCGGTGGACTTGAAGGTGAACTTACGATTGAGGGTGAAATTCCACAGAATGGATAGCACCAACGAAATGAGGTAGCAAGGCCAATAACGCCACGTTGTAAGCTCGTTGAGCAGCGCGAAAGAGCCCATCTGAATGATGCCTGCGCTGGCCGAAAAGAGTACGAATTTCAGTACCCTGAAAAATTCCTTGTAGTCTTTCTTCATAACAAAAGTGTGTGTGTTTCTCCACCGCAAAGATATAAATTGAATTGAGAAGTGACAAAATAAAAATTTTGTCTTTGCGGCAATAGCTTTGTCACCAATGTACGCACACCTGTGATACCTATTTATTATATATGTACGTGGAATGAAGAGTGCTTTTCCCCGATAGCGTAGGGTGGCTGTTGTGGTTGCCGTTTATTGTAAAACGATAAATATTTTTCGTTTTTCGTTTGGTAGTTTAAAATTTTGCACTACCTTTGTATCGTAAAACGATAAACTTTTAATGTTAAACAATCTGTAATTATGAGAACTTTAAGTAGGATTTTGATCTATGTGACCATTGCGGTCCTTTTTGTTTTTGCACTCATACACTCCCTCGGAGTTGGAGTTCAGACCTACAATATGGCGGCAGGACTCTGGGAACCGGCAGTGGATTGGACACAGCACGGACAACTCAAAATGGCTATTGTTGTGGGCCGTGCGCTTTCGTTGGCAGTGATGATGGTGCTCTTTGTGGTCTTTGTTGTCCATATTTTGCGTTCCGAAAATGGGCCCTTTGTGAAGTCCAACTGCAAGCTGCTTTTTTGGTCGTTGATTCCATATCTTATTTATGCCTTCTGCGAGAGTAACATCCCTATTGTCAGCGGAGTACGCTATATTCAGATAGACACGGCAACCATTCTTGGCGGAGGACTTTTGTTGCTTGTTTCCTTCATCTATGCCCGTGCGACACAGCTTGCCGAGGAGAACGATTTGACCATCTAATGAGTGGGGAGGGAGCGTTATGATAGTAGTGAATTTGGACGTTATGCTCGCCAAACGCAAGATGTCGCTCAGCGAACTTTCGGAGCGTGTGGGCATCACCATTGCCAACCTTTCGATACTCAAAACGGGCAAGGCCAAGGCGGTGCGTTTCTCCACCCTCGATGCCATTTGCAGGGAGCTGGATTGCACTCCTGCCGACCTACTCGAATACCGAGCGGAGGAGTAGGATGAAGAATAGTAAAAGTGGCGCACAGGGCCTTGTGCGCCACTTTTATTTGATACTACCTCTTTGGATTACACGACCATAGCAAGGGGCCTGATGCGGACTCTACTTGCCCTGCTTCTTGTGGCCTGGGCCTTGTGGAAACCAACCCTTATCCACTCGTTTTTGCTGTTCGAAGACCTCCAATATGCTCCAAAAAGAAGAGAAGGCTGTGACACCGAAAATGGTGGATAGGACGGTGTTGTCAACAAGGAGCGACAAGGCACAAAAAACTATGCCCGAGAGCAGAAATACCCACCAGCATCTCGCCCTAAAATAGAACTCGGCTTTGATGACAATGGGGTGGAAAAGGCCTATTATCAAGAATGTGGCAAGGCCCACAACTATTCCCGTGAAACTCATAGCAAGAAGAGGTGTCAATTGGTATCCGATGCGGTCGAAAAAGTCCAACAATAGGTCGCCCACCCGAGTGGAGTGGTAGATGTAGGAGCCGTGGTCGGCATCGGGAACAATGACCACCTCGCCCTGTGGTATGTTATTGCCAATCAGTTCGGTGTGCTCCTTGCGAATGAGGTCGCCATCGCCCGCCATAATGATGGCAGGGCAACCAATCTGCTTCATATCGTCCACCGTCATTGTGGGCTCGTTCATCATCATCACGTTGAGCGGATTGGGGTTTTCCTGTGCGAGGAAATAGGACTCAAATTCGGGAGTCAAAGCCCCCCTTACGAAGATGTTTGCACCGCCTGTGGCAATGGCCGAAAAGGTGCCCGGGTACATCACTTCGAGTTGCAGAGCGATGATTCCTCCATCGCTGAAACCGAACACGGCAGGTTTTGTAAGTCCCTTTGCTGCAATGAATTGGCGCACATCTTCTGCCATATCCTTGTAGTGGTATTCGGCCAACGGAGCGTTGGCTCCCTGACCTCGTGAGTCGAGTGCATAGACGGTGTATCCCTCTTGGGCCAACTGTCGTGTGGTGGTTTCAAGGTCGTTATGACTACCACCATTGCCGTGCAACAAAATCACGGGCCTACCACAGCCCTCCACTGCATAGAAAAGTTCAACACCATTGACACTTATGGTGTCGGTGTAACTTACATAATTTGTGCCACACGAACAGAGTAACAACGCCGCTACGCAGGCCATTCGGATAACTCTTTTTGCAATCATCTTGAATGCGCTTCTTTGGGTGTTCCTACTTGAGTAATTCTTCGAGCCTTGCGACGGGAGCGACATCCAATTCGCTCTGCTCGCCATTGAGGTAATGGTAGTAGCCTGCGACGGCAATCATTGCAGCGTTGTCGGTGGTGAACTTCAACGGAGGGAGATAGGTTTTCCAATGCCTGCGACGGCCCTCGTCCTCAATGGCCTCCCTCAATCCGGAGTTGGCCGACACGCCACCTGCGATGGCTATCTCCTTAATGTCAAGCGCTTTGGAAGCCTTGATGAGTTTTTTGAGTAGGATGTCGATGATGGTCTTTTGGAGCGAGGCGCACAGGTCGGCTTTGTTCTCCTCAATGAAGTTGGGATTTTCGGCCACGTGGTCCCTCAGGAAGTATAGGAACGAGGTTTTCAGACCGCTGAACGAGTAGTCGAAACCATCCACCGAGGGCTTTGCAAAACGGAATTTTTCGGGGTCGCCTTCGTGTGCCAGGCGGTCAATCACGGGGCCTCCGGGGTAAGGTAGGCCCATAACCTTGGCGCACTTGTCGAAAGCCTCGCCCGCAGCATCGTCAATGGTGGTGCCGACAATCTCGAAGTCAAGCGGAGAGTTGACCTTCACAATCTGCGTGTGTCCACCCGACACAAGCAGGCAGAGGAACGGAAATGCAGGGTGTGGGATTTGCTGGTCGGGCAGGTCGATAAAGTGCGACAAAATGTGCCCTTGGAGGTGATTAACCTCCACCATCGGAATATTTTTTGCAAGCGAAAGACCTTTGGCAAAAGATACTCCAACGAGCAACGAACCGAGCAGTCCGGGGCCGCGAGTGAAGGCTATGGCGTCAATTTGGTCGGCAGTGATGCCGGCATCTTTCAGAGCTGTATCTATCACAGGTACAATGTTTTGCTGGTGGGCGCGAGAGGCGAGTTCGGGGATTACACCGCCATACTTGACGTGTACAGCCTGACTTGCAATCACGTTGGAAAGCATTGTTGTTCCCCTCAGAACGGCAGCCGAGGTGTCGTCGCAAGACGACTCGATACCTAAAATTGTAACTTCCATATTTGTTTTTCGACAATAAAATTCGTAAAATTGTAGGTTAAAACACCCAATAATGAGCAAAGGTATAAAAAAACTCGCAAACATAGCACTCCATTTGCTTAGTGCAGTGGTTTTAGTGCTATTTTTGTTTGTACTCACGGTTGCGTTGGCCTTTTCGCTACCGAGAGTGCAGACCTTTGCTGCGCACAAGGCGGTGGATTGGCTCACGGAGAAGTTTGAACTAAACCTATCGTTGGAGCGAGTTGCCATTTCGGGATTGTCGAATGTGGTCGTGGAGGAGTTGTATGTGGAGGACCTTGCGGGTGATACGCTGTTGTATGCTCCGAGGGTGTCGGCCACAATCAATCGCAACGCTCTCTTGAAGAGTGGGGAGTTTCTGCCGAGCCGTGTGCGTATGGAAAGGGGATGTCTGAATCTATACACGCTCGACAACGGTAGAACCAATCTGGACTTTTTGGTGAGCAAGGTGCAGAGTCAATTACCTTCTGTTAAGCCGAGCGATAAACCTTTGGTTATCACCGACATCAGAGCTATTGATACCCACTTTACACTCCGTAACGACAGAGTCTATAAGCCGCAGAAGAGCGGCATTAACTACTCCGATATGGATCTCCGTATCGCCCGTGTCGATGTGGACCGATTGGAGATTGTGGGCGAGAGAGTGGAGATGGACATTAATCACCTCACCGCTACTGACAAGACGGGTGCCCATTTGGAGGATAGTAGCGTTGACCAACTTATTGTGGGCGATGCCGAGTTGCTCTTCTACAACGTTTTGTTCTGTTCCGGCGATGCTCGTGCGAGGTTGCCGAAGGTGGAACTTGTGGCCGAGGAGTGGGATGACTTCCAGCGCTACAACAGTAGTGTGGTAATGTCCATCGAGTCGAAAGACTCCTATCTTACACCCGAGGCATTGGAGATGTTTGTTCCCGACCTCGGTAATGTGGGTGTTTGTGTGGAGAACTTCGATTGTCAATTCGATGGTATTGTGGACGACTTTGTGGTTGGTCTGTCCAATGCCGTTGTGGAGGAGGCCAACGTGAGAGGACGAGTGAGGGTGGAGAATGTGATGGAGCTACCCAATGTGCGTGTGAGCGTGGATTCGCTGCACTTGGCGACCACCACCGCACAGGCCGAAACCATCTATACCATAATGACAGGCGAGCCGCTTTCGGAGGATATTTCTCGTTGGACGGACCGCTTTGAGTGGGTGGATTTGAACCTTTCGGGCTCGGCTGCCGACAATAGTGTGGATGCCAACGTCAGCATTAATACCGACCTCGGACGTGCAGGAGTGGAGGGCGTGATGGACTTCGGACGAAAGGGTGAGCTTGGCTTCGATGGCCAAGTGTGGACTCGTGGACTCAATGTGGGCCGCGTGGCAGAGGTGAAGGAACTCGGTAAGGTTACCCTCACAGCAGCCCTTGCAGGACGACTCGGAGAGGACTACGTGGATGGTCGTGGTGAGCTCTTTGTGGACCGCCTGGCCTATGGCGGATACACCTACAACGACATATCGCTCGAAGGTAGCTATGAACAAGACGTTGCAAAGGTTACACTCCGTTCGTTGGACCGCAACCTGCTGTGTGCGCTCGAAGCGGAGTGCGATTTGTCGTGGTTGGAGCCACAGTTCAACCTCAATCTGAGTTTGGAGGGTGCCAACTTTGTGGCTATGGGTATAGCACCGAGCGATAGCCGTTCGTGGTTGTCGTGCAACTTGGAGGCCTCTGCCGAGGGTGGCTCGTTGGACGACCTGGTTGGTAGGGCAATGATAAATGACCTTGTCTATGCAACCTCAACCGACACTCTCACCACCGAGCTGGTCAATGTGGTTGTGGGTAACAATGGCGTGGAGAAATCCTTCTCGCTCTACTCGCCCATTGCTGACGTGGAGTACCGCAGTAGAGCATCCTATGAGGATGTGTTTGCCTACTTTGCCAACAGATTGCCCTCTCCGCTGCCTCTCAATCGCCCCGTTGTTGCGGAGGGTCGGGAGGAGAAAACGATGCAGGAGAAACGGGTGGGTGCACTGTATGGAGCTGCAGACTACTCCACGATGCACATCAGCATCAACTCCGATGACAACCTCATTTCTGCCTTTGTGCCCAATGTCAGTCTTGCGGCCGATAGCTCTCTGTCGTTGGAATTTGCTCCTTCGGTGGGAGAGTTTGTGCTCTCGGTTAATAGCGACTATGCGGAGTGGCAGGAGTGGCTTGCTTCGAGGGTGCGTATCGCTGTGGAGGGTACTGCAGGACGCATCGGATTGGGTGTGGAGGTCAACGAACTGCTGTCGGAAGAACTATCCATTCCCGACGTGGTGCTGAATGCCTATGCGGAGGATGGCTACAAGTTGGGAGCGACGCTGCTGTTTAGTGATAACACCTCGGCAGTGAGCGGAAGTGTGCAGGTTGATGGAGAGTTGTGGTACGACAAGAGTGGCAACCCGATGGCAAAGGCCTCGCTTTCCGACTCTTTTGTGATGCTCTACAACACTCGCTGGGACCTCGTGGCAAAGAAGATTGAGTATGATTCCGAGAGCCTTGCGGTGGACGACTTTACACTCTCTTCGAACGACCAACGTATCTTCCTCGATGGAGTGGTTGCCGCAAATGAGAATACCCCTTTGAGGTTGGAGCTGGGCAATGTTCATCTTGGCGACTTGGCAGAGGTGCTACTCGGAATGAAGGATGTTGAGGGCGGAGTGAATGGCCACGTGGAGATAACTTCCGCCTTGGCCAATCCCTCGGGTGAGGGTGTGCTGATGTTTGACAATATGTCGGCGGGCGGTGTGCCTATTGCTCCAATGACCCTTCGTGTGAATTTGCCACAAGAAGAGCAGGCCGTGTCTTTGACGCTGAAAAACAGTCTGTTGGGCTCCACACTCATCAGCGCACAATATAACTTGGATGATAACACCTACGAGGGTGCCGTTACGGTCAGGGAACTTGACCTTGCGGCCTTCGGCTCGTTGGTCGATGGTGTGGTGTCCGACTTGAAGGGCGGTGCTGTGGCCGATTTGAGAGTTGTGGGCAGAGGAGCCTCGCCCCAGATTGATGGCACACTGATGTTGGACAACGTGAAGACAAAGGTTGACTTTACGGGTGTAACCTACACAGTTGACGCACTTCGACTCGACTTTGTCGACAATGTGGGTACGCTCGCAACCACGCAGGTGAACGATGAATATGGCGGTCGTGCGCTGCTTTCGGGAGAGCTGAATCTGGCCGACCTGAATAGCGTGAAATACAACGTCCAACTGCTACCAACCTCGCTTGCGGTTATAGACCTTGCACCTTCGCTCTCAACGCCTTTCTATGGCAAGGTTACTGCATCGGGAGCGGCATCGGTGGTGTCGGAGAGTGGCGATGTTGTTGTTGACGCTGCGCTCAATACGGGTAGTGGCTCGGTGTTCAGCCTGCCGCTGAGTGGCTCTAACGAGTTTGCGAGTGTCGATTTTGTGAAGTTTGTGGATGGTAGTGGCGCTATGGAGCCCGACACTACGGACGTGGTGGCACGCAGGAAGATGTTGATGGAAAACCGCAACCGCAAGACAACTCGCAAGGGTAATATGGTTATTGATGCACAGATTGGTGTTGATAGGGATACGCAGTTGAGGCTTATTATTGATGAAGCCACCAATAACGTCTTGGAGGCGAGTGGCGAGGCGGACCTGAATGTAACTATCGACTCGGCCAATGGCGACTTGGAGATTAGGGGCGACTACCAAATCTCCGAGGGATTCTATAACTTCAACTTCCAGAACCTTATCGCCAAACGATTTACCATCAACCCCGGTAGCTATATTCGTTGGAACGGAAGTCCGCTGGATGCCGCCATCGACATTGGTGCGGTCTATAAGGTTAAGACCTCTCTTGCACCTCTGCTTGGTACGGATGTGTCGGCATCGAGGGGCTCGACTCCGGTGGAGTGCATTGTCAATCTGGGCGGCTCGCTGGCTGACATCGATTTGAGCTTCGACATCAACGTGCCAACGGCCAATGCGGAGTACCAAAGCATTCTTTCGAGCTATTTCTCCTCGCAGGAGATGATGGCAACACAGTTTGTCTATCTGCTGGCTATGGGTAGCTTCTACTCCGATGGTAGCACCTCTTCGCAGGGTACAGCATCGGGAGGTGCGACGGGTACGGCCATCGGCTTGGGCCTGTTGGTGGACCAAGTGTCGAGGCTGGTGAGCAACGATGCCTACAAGTTCAACGTGAAGTATAAGATGTACGATGAGACGGCAAGTACCTATGGTGTGGACTTCGAGACGGAGATTATTGACGACCGCTTGCTGTTGGAGTTGGAGGCCAACGTGGATACGGGCTACTACCAGAGTGGCATTGGCGAGGGCGGAAACAATCAACTCACCGGAGGTGGCGCACTGACACTGTTGCTTGACAAGGCGGGTAATCTCATCCTCAAAGGCTTCTCGCGTACCATCGACCGCTTCGATGAGAACCAGGGCTTGCAGGAGAACGGTGTGGGTATCTATTACCGCCGTAGCTTTGACCGCTTCAAGGATTTGTGGCGCAAAAAAGATAGAAAAGCCGCCGAGATGCCGGAAAAAAGTGATACCTTTGCAACTCCTATCGCAGAGTGATAGCCCGTGAACTAACACGACAACGTGAACTAACACGACAACGTAAACTAACACGACAAATAGATAAAGAAAATAATAAAACACAACAAAACTATGATTACTCTACTTCAAGCAGTGGCCGAGCAACCGGCTGAAACACTCTCTTTTGGCGAACTTTTTATGAAAGGCGGCTGGCTTATGTGGCCATTGTTGCTGCTGGGCGGCCTTGCTATCTACATCTTTGTGGAGAGGTTTGTAGCCATCAGGAAGGCTTCGCAAATTGCGCCCAACTTTATGAATCGCCTCAGGGATTTGATTTGCGAGGGTAAGGTGGATGCTGCACTCCGACTCTGCAAAAAGACCGACAGCCCCGTGGCAAGGATGATGGAGAAGGGCATTAGTCGCATCGGCCGTCCTATGGGCGACATCCAAACCGCCATCGAGAACGAGGCCACCCTCGAAGTGTCCAAGTTGGAGAACGGTCTGCCCATCTTGGCAACCATTTCCAGCGGCGCACCTATGGTTGGTTTTTTGGGTACGGTACTCGGTATGGTTAAGGCCTTTATGAGTATGTCGCAGGCAGGAGGTGTTGTGGATATGAGCATCTTGGCCGGCGGTATGTATGTGGCAATGATTACCACCGTTGCGGGCCTTATCGTGGGTATTCCCGCCCACTTTGGCTACAACTACCTCGTGGCTCGCATCGAGAAACTCATCTTCCAGATGGAGGCCAACTCTATTGCTTTTATGGACATTCTCAACCAGCCCGTTGAGAAAAAATAGGTGAGTAGTTATGGCAATCAAACGAGGAACAAAAATCATCAAGGAGGTTGGCTCGTCGGCGCAGACTGACCTTATCTTCCTCCTGCTGATGTTTATGATGATGGCCACCACCCTCATCAACCCCAATGCGCTCAAACTCACCCTGCCTAAGAGTAGCAACCAGCTCAAAGAGAGGCCCTATGTTACGGTGAGCATCACCAAAGACCTCCAATTCTATGTGGATGGCGAGAAGGTGCCTTTTGCACAGGTGGAGGCTGCATTGGCGGCAAAGATGGTCGAGAAGGAGGAACCCACTGTGTCGCTCCACTGCGACGAGGGTGTGCCCATCGGCGAGGTGGTCAAGGTTATGAACATTGCAAATAATAACAAGTACCGACTAATATTGGCAACTCAACCCGAATAGGGGAAAATGATTTTCGAGGGTAAATTTTGCACCGCCCTGCGATAGGCGAGTTCCTCATTTACGCTCGGTAAACTGCGGACTCACCTTCTTGTGCAGCACAAAATTTCCTCCCCGAAAAATCATTCTCAACTCTCAACTCTCAATTCTCAATTCTCAATTTTCAATTCTCAATTCATAGTCTATGAATTACTACAACACAGACAATAGCATGGGCAAGGCGCTGGGCTACATTTTTGCAGCCTTCTATGTGCTGTCGCTTACGGGCTTGTGCCTGTGGGGTAGGGTGTCGGTTGAGGTGGAGAGTGAGCAGCAAGGTATGCTGGTTGACTTCGGAGTGGTGGAGGATAGCGGTAGTGGTGCGGAAGATACGCAACTTGCCGACGATTACTCTCTGCCCGAGCCACAGAATGTGCCACAGACCGAGGCTGTGCAGACGCAAGAGGTGGAACCCTCGCCAGAAATGGAGGAAGGTAACCTCATAACCGATGCCGAGGTGAAGGAGAGTGAACAGAAGGAGGTCGAGGAGACACCCGCCGTTGAGGAGGAGAAACCGAGGGAGGTTAATCGCAGAGCCTTGTTCCCCGGCAACACCCCCGAGTCGCCTTCGGAGTCGCAGGGACAGAGCGATAGGGCCGAAGGTAACCAGGGCTATATCGGTGGCACCATCGCCGATAACTATGAGGGTACGGGTGGTACCGAAGGCTTCGAGCCCGATTGGGACCTCGAAGGTCGCAGGCCCAAAGGGGCTTTCCCGAGGCCCAAGTATGCCGACAACGAACAGGGTGTTGTTGTGGTGGAGATTTGGGTTAATAGCGCAGGAGATGTTACGGGTGCTACATTCAAGGCCAAAGGCTCCACAGTGTCGCCTAAATCACCTCTTGTAACTGAGGCCATCAAGGCTGCCAAAGGAGTGAAGTTTGACGAGAGTGACCAGGATTTGCAGGTGGGTACGATAACCTATAAATTCCGCCTCAATACGGGTAGATAATGACGAGTGTATGAAAAAGAGTATTGCGCTGGTAATCACACTTTTTGTGCTGGCCACGGCCACGGTGTTCGGGCAGTCGGATGCGGCTGTTAAGGGTGGTCCGCAGATGACCTTCACGGGGGCTATGAGCCACGACTTCGGAGAGTTTGTGAGGGGTGGCGAGAGTAGGAGCCACACCTTCGAGTTCGTCAACGATGGCACAGCACCGCTGGTGGTTGTGAAGGCAAGTTCGTCGTGTAGGTGCATCTCGGTTGACTACCCCCGCCGACCGGTGCCTCCGCAGGGTAAGGGGAAGATTGTTGTTACCTATGACCCAAAGGATGAGGGGGTGTTTAATAAGGGTGTACATCTGCAATCCAACATCGAGGGCGGTACGCTTACACTCTTTGTGAAGGGAGTGGTGAAGTAGGAATCCTGCATACGCAAAGCTTGAAGATATAAGGTGTGCCTTTGGCGTACCTTTTTTTTATGTTGTGGGCAGATGGTGGATGACTATTGGTGGACAAAAAAATGCAGAAATGAGTACAACTTCACGAAAAAAATGTTATATTTGTGAATTAAATAACAATGATAAATAATAAGTTGAACCAAATACTACCTTAAAACAGACAAGAATTATGGCAAGAGAACTTAAAATCAGGGACTTGACCCTTCGTGACGGCCAACAGTCGGCCTTCGCTACTCGTTTGAATCAGAGCCAGGTAGAGCGCGTTTTGCCCTACTATAAGGACGCAGGCTTCTATGCAATGGAGGTGTGGGGCGGTGCAGTGCCCGATAGCGTTATGCGCTTCTTGGGCGAGAACCCTTGGAATCGCTTGGAGAGCATCAAAAAGGCAGTGGGCGACGTTTCTTATCTTACGGCACTTTCGCGTGGTCGTAACTTGTTCGGTTATGCTCCCTATGGTGATGATGTTATCGAGGGCTTCTCGCGTAACGCTATCGAGAGCGGTCTGGGCATTATGCGTATCTTCGACGCTCTGAACGACGTTGACAATGTGAAATCGACCATCAAATACATTAAGAAATATGGCGGCTTGGCCGACTGTGCAGTGTGCTACACAGTGGACCCCAAGTACCCCAAACTCTCGCTGATGGATAAACTCAAAGGCAAGAAGAACCCCAAACCTGTCTTTACGGACGACTACTTTGTGGGTAAGGCCAAACAACTTGCTGCTCTGGGTGCCGATATGATTACCATCAAGGATATGAGTGGTCTGATTCCTCCCAAGAGGGTTTATAACCTCATCAAGCAGATTAAGGCCGCTGTGAGCATTCCCGTGGATTTCCACACCCACTGTACTCCCGGCTACGGCCTCGCTTCGGTGGTGGCTGCCATTGCTGCCGGTGTAGACATCGTGGATACCAACATTTGGAACTTCGCAGGTGGTCCCGCTGCTCCTGCTTTGGAGTTGGTTTACATCTTCACCAAGAAGATGGATGTGGCTCTGAATGTCAATATGGAGGCTGTGGCCAAGATTAACGCCGAGTTGCTCGGTATTCGTAAGGAGTTGGATGCCTACGATGCAGTGAAGAAATTCCCCAACCCCTTCAACCCCCTCACCGACACTCTGCCCGCAGAGATTGAGGCACAGTTTGATAGGGCTGTGAAGGCTGCCTACGCCGTGGATGAGGATACTCTCATCGACGCTTGCCACAAGATTGAGGACTACTTTGGCTTCCCCAAACCCAACGAACTCGTGCAGAAGGCCGAGATTCCTGGTGGTATGTACACCAATATGGTTGCCCAGTTGAAGGCTCTCAAAAGCGAACACCTCTTGGAGCCCGCAATGAAACTCATCCCCTCGGTGAGGTTGGATGCAGGTCTGCCCCCTCTGGTAACCCCCACCAGCCAGATTGTTGGCTCGCAGGCTGTTAGTTGCGCCATTTCGTTGGCCGCAGGTAAGCCTAAATATACCACCACCTCCAACCAATTTGTGAACTTGGTGAAGGGTGAGTATGGTCGTACACCTGTGGAGATTGACCCCGAGTTCCGCTTGCAGATTGCAGGCACAAGGGAGGCTATCCCCTATGACACTTCGAAGAACCAACGCCAGCCCAACCCCGTTTTGGAGGATGCCGGTGGCGTTAAGTTGGCCGAGAACGAGAAGGAGGAGTTGTTGCTTGAATTGTTCCCTGCTGTGGCTAAGGACTATCTTACCAAGGTTAAGAAAGAGCGTTGGGCTGCAACCAAACCTGCCGAGGCTCCCGCAGTGGAGGAGAAGAAGGCCGAAGAGGCTGCCAAACCTGCCCCGAAGGTTGCAGGCAAGAGTGTTGCTGCACCTCTGCCCGGTAAGGTTGTTGAGTTGTGCGTAAAAGAGGGCGACACCGTGAAGGCCGGCCAGAAGAT
>JAGBGK010000009.1 GCA_017936005.1 Tidjanibacter sp. | reverse complement strand
GGATAACGAGCTCTTTGAAATCCTCTGCGGTCAACTCGGCGTCGTTCTTAACGCCCTTTTCCTCTTTAACCTCCTCGATGATAGCCTCAAAGGGGTCGATGTCCTGTTTCGATGCGGGTTTCATCTCCAAAACCACGTCGCCGTACATCTGTACGAAACGGCGGTAGGAGTCCCAAGCGAAGCGGTCGTTGCCCGAGCGAGCAGCCACAGCCTCAACAGCCTTGTCGTTCATACCAAGGTTAAGGATGGTATCCATCATACCGGGCATCGAAGCACGAGCGCCCGAACGAACCGACAGCAAGAGGGGCGATACCTCGCCACCGAACTTCATACCGGTCGACTCTTCAATCATCTTGATAGCGGCCTCTACCTCAGCTTTGATAAGCTCGATAACTTTTGCCTCACCCTCTTTGTAGTACTCGGTACATACGTCGGTGGTGATGGTAAATCCGGGAGGCACGGGCATACCCAGCAGGTTCATCTCTGCGAGGTTAGCACCTTTACCGCCAAGCAACTCCCTCATTTTGCCGTTACCCTCAGCTTTCCTATCGCCGAAGGTGTAAACTCTTTTTACGTTTGCCATAAAAGTGAATTGTTTTTTTGTAAAATGTGTGTTATTTGTTGTTTTTGAAATTTGTTTTTCGTTCTATGCTCCTAAATGTAGCCTGCGAATATAGGTAAAATTTCCCAACCCACCAAATTTAGTCCTCTAAATGCCTTTTTCTTTTAGAAAAACTCCTCTCTGAGTGGGTAGGTGTTGCGCCTGTGTTCAAAATCTTCGGGGTGAGTTTTCATCCTTTGGCTCTCCTCTTTGAGGTGACAGTGAGCGTCTATTCGTGCACACATATCTTCCCAACTGATGGGGCTTGGGCACGACGGACGAACCCCTCGGGGGTACCACTCTTCAAGGGCATCTAAACCCAATGTTTTTGCCATTGCACGCAACACTATGGCCGAGGCGTTGGCTTTGCCTTGTACCGAGTAGCCGGCAATGTGGGGTGTTGCAATTTCGGCAACCTCCAAAAGTTTTGAATTGATGTTGTCCGGCTCGCCCTCCCAAGTGTCGATGCAGAGTGTCAGTCGGTGGGCGTGAGCGAGTAGGGCAGAGGTGTCGGCAACCTCTCCGCGGGATGCGTTCAAGAGCGTGGCTCCATCGTGCAGTCGAGCGAGAAAGTTGTGGTCGGCAAGGTGAAATGTTGGGTACTCTCCCACGGACGACAATGGTGTGTGGAGCGTTACAATGTCGCTCTGCGATAGTAGTTCATTCAATGCTACAAAGCCCTCCTTTCTGCCCAGCCCTTCGGCCTGCTCTCTGGGAGGGTCGCTACACAATACCCTGAATCCCCAACTGCGGGCATAGTGGGCCACAAGCGACCCGACGTGTCCCACGCCAACGACACCCAAAGTGCGCTCCTGTGGAGACCACCCTTCCTTCTTGGTAAGGTGGGCCAATGAGGCTGCAACCCATTGAAGCACAGCCCTTGCGTTGCATCCAGCGGCACTCGTAAAGGCGATGCCTTGCGAGGCGAGCCACTCTCGGTCTATGTGGTCATAGCCGATGGTGGCGGTACCTACGAAACGTAACTTTGGGGCATCTCCGAGGAGGGTTTCGTTACACTGCGTTCGGGTGCGTACAACAAGGCCGTCTGCATCCTCCAAAACCTCCCTGGGGATGTTGCGTCCGTCAACGCACACCACCTCTGCATAGGGGGTGAGAGCTTCGGTTAAATAGGGTACAAATTTGTCGATAACGATTTTCATATCCTCAAAGGTACGCTTTCCCCTCCAACTCCCCAAACCGAAACGTCAAAATGTGCAAAAAAAGTGCCCAAGGCAGATAATGTCCCAAATGTTTGGCTATATTTGTAAAATTTTTGGTCAAAAAACAGAGGCAATACAAATGTCGTTCTACACAAAAATAACCCGCCCCTTGCTGTTCCTTTTCTCATTGGAGAGGGTGCACAATGTTGCTTTGTGGCTGTTGGGTGTGGTGGGGCGTGGCCCTTTTGGTCAGTGGGTGCTGAAAAAACTCTTTGCGTGGCGTTCTCCGCAGTTGGAGAGGGAGGTTTTTGGTGTTAAGTTTCCCAATCCCGTGGGTGTTGCTGCGGGCCTTGATACCAATGCTAAACTCTACCGTCAGTGGGGAGCCCTTGGCTATGGTTTCGTGGAGATAGGCACTCTCACTCCTCGCCCGCAGACAGGTGCGCCAAAGCCTCGAATGTTTGCCATACCTCGTGATAGGGGCATAGTGGAACGTATGGAATACCCCAACTGTGGACTCGAAAAGGCCATCAAACACCTTCGTCGCAGAGCCTATGGTCAAAAGGTTGTAGTGGGTGCCAATATCGCTCCTGGAAGTGTCACTTCGCCCGACAAATTCACAGCCGACTATCTCCGCCTTTTCCGCAACCTCTATCAATATGTGGAGTATTTTACCGTCAATGTGTCGGCCCTTGTGAGTGATGCCGAGCGATATACGAATATTGACAAGAAAAAGGTGGAGGAGGTGCTTGATGCGCTCTTCGACTTCCGTAGGGGACAAAATCAATACCGCCCCATACTGCTTAAAGTGTCGCCTGATTGGAGTCTTAAACAGATTGACGATATGGTTGATATCCTGATTGATACGCCTCTTGATGGACTTGTTGTTGCGGGCGGGTCCACGCGCCTGGGTGGTAGGATGAGCGAGCGAAAACTGCTTCGTATGAGTGGCGGTTTTATGAGTGGAGCTCCGCTATTGGAACGTACCATTGAATTGGTCGATTATGTGTGTCGCAAGATGGAGCATCGCTACCCCGTGATTGGTGTGGGGGGTGTGATGACGGCCGAGGATGTTCAGCGACTTTTGGATGCGGGCGCAAGCCTTGTTCAGTGCTATTCGGCTGTGGTCTATGAGGGACCTGGATTTGCGGGTCGTGTGTGTCGTAAGTTGTCGGCCAATGCGTCAGCCGCCGAACATAAGGCCTAAATCTTTTTAATAAATATACTCGTTTTTCTAAGATGAAAGCAGACATCATAACCATTGGCGATGAGATTCTCATCGGCCAGATTGTTGATACCAACTCCGTGTGGATGGCCCAAAGGTTGGGCGAGATTGGCCTTTCGGTGCGCCGAAAATACTCCATTGGCGACCGTAGGGAGGAGATTGTGAGTGCCATAGAGGAGTCCTTGAAGGCCTCCGAGGTGGTGCTTATTACGGGTGGTCTGGGTCCTACGAAAGACGACATTACAAAGAAGGTGTTGGCCGAGATTTTCCACTCAACCCTTGTATGCCACGAGGAGACCTACGAGCGTGTGGAGAGGATGATGACGGCGAGGGGTATAGAGTTTAACGAACTCAATAAGAGCCAAGCTCTTGTGCCGGAGTGTTGCACAGTTCTGCCTAACCACAAAGGCACCGCACCGGGTATGTGGTTCGAGCGTGATGGTAGGGTTGTGGTGTCGCTTCCGGGTGTGCCTTTCGAGATGGAGCACCTTATGACGGAGAGCGTTCTGCCACGCCTAAAAGACCACTTTAATCTTCAATCGGTTGTTCATCGCACGGCTATAACCTATGGCTTGGCCGAGAGTATGATGGCCGAGCGCATTGCCGAGTGGGAGGATGCACTGCCCGACTACCTCCACTTGGCCTATTTGCCTTCGCCCTCGCAGTTGCGCCTGCGCTTGTCGGCCTACGATGTGGAAGCCGAGCAGGCTGCCCGTGAGATTGATGCCCGTTTTGAGGCCCTGATGCCTCTGTTGGGCCAATATTTTGTGGGGTGGGAGAGTGATACCTTGCAGAGTGTGGTGGCCGAAATGCTCACCACAAGGGGCGAAACCCTTGCGGCTGCCGAGTCGTGTACGGGTGGCGCATTGAGTGCCAAGTTTACGGCTATGAGTGGCGCTTCGGACTACTTCTGGGGAGCCGTTGTGTCCTACGATAATAGCGTGAAGGAGAACGTGTTAGGCGTGAGCCACGAGGATATAGAAACCTATGGAGCTGTGAGTGAACAAGTAGCCCGACAGATGGCTGAGGGTGTGCGCCGAGTGTGTGGCACTACCTATGGCGTGGCCACCACAGGTATTGCAGGCCCTTCGGGTGGTAGCGAGGAGAAACCCGTTGGTACGGTGTGGATGGCAGTTGCGGGCCCCGATGGTACGGTGGCACAGAAGAAGGTACACGGCCGCCTGCGTGCGCAGAACATCGACCGAGCTGCCTCGGCAGCAATCAACCTCCTTAGGCTCTATTTGTTGGAGCGTTAGTAGTAGCAATAGACAAAAAAAGTCCGGCACCTGCCGGACTTTTTTTGTCTATTGCTTTTCGAGTTCTATTTTCACGTTCTTGACGTATTTGCCCAAATTCCAATCGCCATCACCACCACCGACATAATCCTCTCCGTCGAAGACTATGGTGGTGTCGGCGGGAGCAAACTCTCCGCCATTTTCCTCACCATCTACATCTTCAATAACTAACTGCAATGTTGGAAGTGAGGTATCTCCTCCTTGCAGAGTGAAACGACCGTTGTAATTGGTAGCACCCATTATAAGAGTGTCGGTAATGGTCTGGTCCTTTGTTTTATATGTTACTACTTGTCCAACTCTGATGCCGGCGAGAGGGGTGTTCTCTTTGTCGGTAACGTCGATGTTAGCCACATATTCAGCGTAGGGGCAACCGTACATAGGGGGCTCCGGAACAGGGGAACCATACATTACAACCTCACATCCCGTTGCAGCGGTGGCAAAACCCAGCAGGGTGAGAATTCTATATATCAATTTAGTCTTCATAGGGTTATGTGCTTTCTTATATTACGCAAGCACAAGCCCGAATGTTTCACAGTATGCGAAAAAAATCATTGAGTGTTCACATTGTGTTCCAATAAAAAAAAGTCCGGCAGAAATGCCGGACTTTTTTTGTTGCTATTTCTTTTCGAGTTGCACTTTCACCCTCTTGGTTGCAGTGCCACTGAACCACTCTCCTTTGCCCTCGTAGTCGTTGTTCTCGATGAATACCGTGGTGGTTTCACTCTCAAACTCACCACCATTATCGGCGCCGTCTATGTCCTCCATTGTGATAGTGAATTCATTTTGTGGCCATATTCCGAGTAGTTTCAACTGAGCCTTACCATCCTTGTCCGTCTGAGCATCAGGAATGTCGCTGGGAGAAAGGTAGGTGGGCTTTGTGGGTTTTACGCTCGCCTTGATGCCTTCAATGGGGTTGCCCTCTTCATCAACTACCTCGGCATTGAATACATAGGCTGCACTTGGCTGTCCATACATACAAACCATACCTCCGCCACCAATCTCGCTGAGTGCCTCACACGAGTTGGCCGCAGTGGAAAAGCCCAACAGGGCGAGTAGTTTTGCGGTAGTTTTTGCTTTCATAACGTTCCTATTTCTTGTTGTTCTTTTGACAATTATTGCTTCTTTTTGAGGTGTATGTACACTTGCTTTGTTGCTTCGTTCTCCTCGTCGAAGTCATTACCTTCCACAAATACATAGATGGTTTCGGTGTTGTACACGCCCCTATCTTTACCATCCACATCCTCGGCCACAAATTTGTACTCCTCGGTAAAACGGTCGGTAACCTCCACAATTTCAAATTCACACTCACCAAGATAGTCGGTGGTGCGCTCTGCCAACTTGGTTTCGCCCCTCATTAGGCTAACCCTAATGCCGGTTAGGGTCATATTGTCCTCGGCGCTGGTAACTTTCACGTCGAACTCACACTTGTATGTGGGTGTGAAAAGCCCTGTTTCGCACGAAGAGAACACGGCTGCGAGGCCGAACAGAAGGAGTAGTTTTGTTGTTAGTTTGATCTTCATGGCATTAGGTGTTTTATACATCATACGCACAAGGCTGGCAAATTGTTTCGCAGATGCCTTGTATTCTATTATGAATGATGCACAAATATATAAAAAAGTTGCACGACAATAAAAAAAAGTTGTACCACCGGTCCTGTGGTACAACTTTTTTATCATTAAGGCCCTTAAAGCCATTAAAAAGGCGTTTTTCCTCTACTCTTGTGGTAGTGTAGCGAGTGCTGCGGTCAAGCGGCGAAGGGTCTCCTCCTTGCCCAACACGGCACACATATCATACATACCGAAGCCTTTGGGCTCGCCCACGATACAGAGCCTCCAAGCGTTCATCACAAGGCCCATACCAATCTGATTTTCGGCAATCCACGCACCGCACACCTTTTCGAGCTCCTCGGTGGTGAACTCCTCGATGCCCTCCAAGATGGTCTTCAACTCGCCAATAATGCGGGGTGCATCGGGTTTCCAATACTTCTTTGTCGCCTTCTCATCGTAGGCCGATGGTGCCTCAAAGAGGAACGACGAAAGTGCCCAGAACTCCTCTGGGAAGGTGGCCCTCATCTTAATCTGCGACACGATGCGGAGTGCTTTTTCGTGGTCAATGGCGATGCTACGCTCGGCGAGTTGTGCGGTGTAGATGGCAGCCAACTCCTCGTCGTTGCGGGTGTGCATATACTGTGCGTTGAACCAGTGGGCCTTGTCGGGGCTAAACCTTGCGCCCGACTTGCCTGCACGCTCCAACGAGAATGCCTCAATCAACTCCTCCATAGAGAAAATCTCCTGCTCGGTGCCGGGATTCCAGCCCAAGAGTGCGAGCATATTGATAAATGCCTCAGGGAAATAGCCATCCTCACGGTAGCCCCTCGAAACCTCACCGCTGGGGGCAACAAACTTCAATGGGAACACGGGGAAGCCCAACTTGTCGCCATCGCGCTTGCTCAACTTACCCTGACCTGTGGGTTTCAAGAGGAGGGGAAGGTGTGCAAACTCAGGGCGGCTATCCTCCCAACCGAAGGCACGATAGAGCAGATAGTGGAGGGGCAACGAAGGCAACCACTCCTCGCCACGAATAACGTGGCTAATCTCCATCAGGTGGTCATCTACGATGTTGGCCAAGTGGTATGTGGGAAGTGCGTCGGCCGACTTGTAGAGCACCTTGTCGTCGAGAGTAGAGGTGTTCATCTCAACGTGGCCACGAATGAGGTCGTCCATCTTCACAATCTCACCCTCGGGCATCTTGAAGCGGATAACCCATTGGTCGCCACGCTCGATGCGCTCCTTGACCTCCTCGGCCGACAGACGGAGCGAGGTGGCAAGATTTTCCCTCACGGCATAGTTGTAGCAGAATGTTTCGCCCTTGGCCTCCAAATCGCTACGCAGGGCGTTGAGCTCCTCGGGGGTGTCAAAAGCATAATATGCGTGTCCGCTCTCCACAAGTTGGAGCGCATATTTGAGGTAAATCTCTTTCCTTTCGCTCTGACGGTAGGGTGCGTGGGGGCCTCCTTCACGGACGCCTTCGTCAATCTTGATGCCGCACCATTCGAGCGACTCCATAATGTACTCTTCGGCTCCGAGAACATAACGTGTGGAGTCGGTATCCTCAATGCGGAGGATGAAGTCGCCACCCCTTTGGCGGGCAAAGAGGTAGTTGTAGAGTGCGGTACGAACACCGCCAATGTGAAGTGCGCCGGTGGGCGAGGGGGCAAACCTAACCCTTACTTTTCTTTCCATATTGCTTTTGTCTAATGTCTAATGTCTAATGTCTAACGTCAATTTGATTTCGGCCGCGGTATGGGGCTCTTGACGTTGGACTTTCGGCGTTGGACTTAATGGTTATTTATTGGTTTTTGTAATTTGCACTTTGTTATAATGGTCTAACATAATTCTATTTTCGTTCTCAGATATATAGTATCTGCCGCGTTAGACGTTAGACTCTGGACGTTAGACGTTAAAGAGGAAGTGCATAATGTCGCCATCCTGTACGATGTACTCCTTACCCTCGATGCCGATTTTGCCCGCCTCGCGACAAGCCTTCTCGCTACCGAGCGCAACGTAGTCGGCATACTTGATAACCTCGGCACGGATGAAGCCACGCTCGAAGTCGCTGTGGATAACACCTGCTGCTTGGGGAGCCTTGTAGCCACGAGTGTAGGTCCACGCCCTCGACTCGTCGGCACCGGTGGTGAAGAATGTTTCCAGGCCGAGCAGTGCGTAGGCTGCTTTGATAAGGCGGCTAACGCCCGACTCCTCAATGCCTAACTCTTCGAGGAAAATCTGACGCTCCTCGTAACTATCCAATTCGGCAATGTCGGCCTCGGTTGCAGCAGCCACCACGAGCAACTCGGCATTCTCCTCCTTGATGGCCTCACGCACAGCCTCCACATAGGCATTGCCACTTGTGATGCTCGCCTCGTCCACATTGCAAACATATAGCACGGGTTTGTTGGTCAGCAGGCAGAGCTCCTGCACCCACTTGGCGTCGTCCTTGTTGTCAATTTCCACAGTGCGTGCAGCCTTACCGCCCTCGATGGCCTCCTTGTAGCGGCACAAAATCTCATACTGACGCTTGGCGGCCTTCTCTCCGATGGCTGCCTGCTTCTGTACCTTACCAATGCGACTCTCGATTGTTTCGAGGTCTTTGAGGAGAAGCTCGGTGTCAATAATCTCCTTGTCCCTCACGGGGTTAACGGTGCCGTCAACGTGGGTAATGTTCTCGTCGTCGAAGCAACGCAGAACGTGAATGATTGCATCTGTGTTGCGAATGTTTGCCAAGAACTTATTACCCAAACCTTCGCCCTTTGATGCGCCCTTAACGAGGCCTGCGATGTCCACAATCTCGATGGTTGTGGGGATGACTCGCTTGGGGTTGTCAATCTCGGCCAGCTTGGTAAGCCTCTGGTCGGGTACGGTGATTACGCCCACATTGGGGTCGATGGTGCAGAAAGGGAAGTTTGCTGCCTGTGCCTTTGCGTTGGAGAGGCAGTTGAAAAGGGTACTTTTGCCCACGTTGGGCAGACCCACGATGCCACATTGTAATGCCATAATCTATCGTTGAAATATCTTAAATTCGCGTAATTGTGCGCAAAGATAGCGATATTTTATGATTTCTCATAAACGAGGACCAATTTATCCCCTCGTCGCATTTTGAAATTTGATTTTTTTGACTTACTTTTGAAGATGTTAAATTCCGCCTATTAACACAACCTTGTCTGATATGAAAAAGATATTTTTCCTTTTGTGCTGCTTGATGTTTGCTTTCACGGCCACGGCATCCAAAAATCTTTATTGTGTGGAGGGGGCTTCGGTCCTCAATGTTAGGGCTAACTCTTCTACTTCTGCCCCAATATTGGGCACCTTGAAAGAGGGCGAAAGAGTGGAGGTATCCTGGGTTGAAGATGGCGGATGGGCCGAGATTTTATACGAAGGGCAATTTGGCTATGTGTCATCGAGATACATTCGCAAGTTGGAAGGAAAAGAGAAATCAAAATTGGATTTGTCTGGACTGTCCGATATTAAAGATGGATTTTTTGCGAAGTTGGAATTTATTGAAGGTAGGTTGGATGTGACGGAACTGAATACCAACTGGACTTTGTTTATCATCATCCCGCTTATTATATTCCTTTTTTGGTTTAGAGGAGAGTGGCTAGAACATTATTGGTTGTATGCAATTGCTATGTTTGTGCTGGTTCTCTTTGAGGCCTATTATGCATTGGGAGTAAATGCGTTTGGTTGGCAAAATCTGAGGATTCCATTTCAATGGGAATCGTTTAGTGTTTCTTTTTGGGATGAGATGGGAAGACTTGTTTTGGTGCTTGCGATAGATGTCATTTATGTGATTCTAATAGCAATGCAATGTTGTACATATTTCATTGTTTCATTCTCAAGACATGGTATTCTTAGTATTGTTACGATACTTGCCTTGTTCTTAATGGCTATGCTTGATTGTGAGGAGGAAGTTGTGCTGTGTGTTGTTGCTTTATTGGTTGTCTTGCTGTTTATTAAGGAGATGCTTAAGTCGTATATTCCACTGTTGCCGAGAATGATAGGTGCATTTATATACCCCCTAGTGTATGTGGTTGTAACAATGGGTGTGATTGCTACGACAGTTTCTGCGTTGTGTATGGCTTTGAGTTTGATATTGGAAATTATAATTGGGTTGGTTATTATTGCAATTCTACTAGGCATGGGCCATCATGTCCCCACAATATATGTGCCAGGGGAAGGCTATCAAACAGGTCATGGTTATCATGGAGGTGATATGTTCCACGGTGATAATGGACGGACCTACAAAAATGATAAAGGTACGTGGCGGCCCTACTAATCGTGTGAGTTTTTTGGAAAAATGTCTGACTAGTGTACAATTGACATTTGATGTGTGAATAATTTGCTTTCTTAAATCAAAAATTGTATTTTTGAAGGTTAGAAATCGTTTTAATGTGAAAAATATCGTTTAGTATGAAAAATATCATCGCAACTCTCAATCAGTTGGAGCAACAGTTGGCACAACTCAACTATGAAGAACTTTCGGCCATTGAACGTGATATCGTGCTTGAAAAGATGCGCTCAATCTACGAAAAAGTTCTCACTGCCGAGGTGGTAACGCCCGAAGAGAAGAAAGAGGTTTTGGAGGCCCCCAATATTGTGGTGCCCATTGTGGATGTACCCGTGGAGGATTACGTGGAGGAACCCATTGAGGAGTCGGTTATCGAGCTCATTGAGGAGCTTATTGATGAGGTAGAACAACTGCCCGAAGAGGAGGAAGAAGAGTCGGTCGAGGAGATTGAAGAAACGGTTGAAGAAACGATTGAAGAAAATGTAACTATTGACACTGAAAATGAGGTTGTTGAATCGGTAGAAGAGCCTACTGAGGAACCAGCCGAGGAGTTGATAGATGAAACTTTTGAGGAACCTGTTGTTCCCCAAAGTAAGATTGACCACAAAGTGGTACTTTCGCTCTATGATGATGAGGACGAGGAACCCGAAGGGGAGGTTGTCAAGGAGCCTGAAATGATTGTTGGGGAACCCGAAGAGGAGGCTCCCGTGATTGACTTTGTAATAGAAGGGCCTGCCGAGGAAGAAGTTGCGGAGTCTGTTGAAGAGGAGGTTGTGGAAGAAGAGGATTCTGCTTCCGTGCAGGAGGCTCCACAAACAGTTGTTTTGGCAGATGTTTTGGGAGGTGAGCAGCAAACCATTGCCGACACAATGGCGGCTACGCAAAGTCCCGACGTTGCAACCATTGCAGCGGCAACCACGACATCGCTGATGAAGTCGGTGAGTATTAACGATAAGATACTGCTTACAAGGGATTTGTTCGCAGGTAATGGCGCTCTGTATGAGCAGGCAATGGAGGTGTTGGATTCCTATGAGAGCCTTGATGAAGCAATGTTGTTCATCTATGATAATTTCGATTGGAATCCCAATAGTGAGGGCGCTAAATTGTTGGTTGACCTTCTTATGCGTAAACTTTTATAATTCATTTGTTTATACCCGAAAGCAATGCCTAAATTGTATATCATACCTACCCCTATTGGAAACTTGGAGGATATGACCTATCGAGCAGTGCGACTGCTTGGTGAGGTTGATATGGTTCTGGCCGAGGACACACGCACCTCGCAGGTGCTGCTGAAACACTACGGCATAGAGCGCAAACTATATGCTCACCACAAGTTCAATGAACACGCCTCGGCGGAGGAGGTTGCACGACAGATAGAGGCCGGTAGGAGTGTTGCACTTATCTCAGATGCGGGTACTCCTGGTATTTCCGATCCCGGTTTTTTGTTGGTACGAACCTGCTTGGAACACGATATTGATGTGGAAACCTTGCCTGGAGCCACGGCTTTTGTGCCGGCGTTGGTGCAGAGTGGTTTTCCGTGCGATAAGTTCTGCTTTGAGGGCTTCTTACCACAAAAGAAAGGACGTAAAAAACGCCTTGCGGCACTTGCAGATGAGCCCAGAACGATGATTTTCTATGAGTCGCCTTTCCGTGTGCTTAAAGCACTTGGAGAGTTTGGCGAGGTATTCGGTATGGAGCGTAGAGTTAGCGTGTCGAGGGAGTTGTCCAAAAAATTCGAACAGACAGTGCGTGGCACCATTGCAGAAGTTATTGCCCACTTTGAAGCCCACCCGCCCAAGGGAGAGTTCGTTATGGTGGTGGAGGGTGCCAATGGTAAAGATAGTAAGGATGATGTTGACGATAACGAGTAGAATATAATATGGAAGAATTGAAAGATAAGGTTGTTGAAAATGGCACATTAGAGAATGCTCCCGTTGTGCCTGTCGTGGCGGGTGAAGGGGATACTAACACCCAGAAGAGGCATTTCAGTATGACTTCAATTGTGCGCAACCTTTGGTATAACACCCGTAACTTTATGAAGGGACGCTTTGACTTGAAGGAGGATAGTGCACCCCAGGTGGAGGTTGTAGAGAGTGTGCGTAAGGGTGTCGACTTCAAGGGTACAAACCTTTGGGTATTGATGTTTGCGGTGTTCATCGCTTCGTTGGGCCTGAATGTCAACTCCACGGCTGTAATCATTGGTGCGATGTTGGTGTCGCCCCTTATGGGCCCAATTACGGGTATAGGTTTATCGTTGGGTATCAACGACTTTGATATGCTCAAGTCGGCTTGGCGCAACTTCCTTCTGATGGTGGGTGTGAGCCTTTTTACCAGCACCGTCTATTTTCTGCTTTCGCCAATCTCTACGGCGCAGAGCGAACTTTTGGCCCGTACAACCCCCACAACCTACGATGTGTTGATTGCCTTCTTTGGTGGTTTGGCCGGTATGGTGGCACAGACCCGTAAGGATAAGGCCGTGACGGTGGTGTCGGGCGTGGCTATCGCTACTGCTCTGATGCCTCCCTTGTGTACGGCAGGTTTTGGACTCTCTACGGGCAACCTGCACTTCTTCTTTGGTGCGCTCTATCTGTTCACCATCAACGCTGTCTTCATTGCTCTGGCAACCTACATTGTGGTCTTGCTGTTGCGCTATGAGAAAAAGACCATATTGGACCCTGTGCAGCAGAAGAAACACACTCGTTATATGACACTAATCGTTGTCCTTGTGGGTGTTCCGAGTATTCTGTTTGGTGCCCACATTGTGCGTCGTACAGCCTTTGAAGAGAGTGTGGATAGGTATGTGAGCAAGGTGTTCCAGTTCAATAAGACGATGATTGTGGACTACACGAAGGATTTTCACTACGAGGGTAAGAACTCCAAGGTGGAGATACGACTTGTTGGTGAGCCTCTCTCGGAGGATGTGATTGATAATGCTCGTGCGCAGATGAATGACTACGGCTTGCACAACACCGAACTTGTTGTTAAGCAGGCCGAAAACGATGGTAAACTCGATATTAGTCGTTTGCAAAAGAGCTATGCCGACATCATCGAGGAGAAAAACAAGGTTATCCGCAGGTTGGAAAACCGCCTTGCGGCTGTGACCCCCATTGATACCCTCTCTTCGGCGGACATTTCTCGCGAGATGGCACACGTTGTGGATAATGTGGCTTCGGTGTCACTATCCAAACATACCGCCTATGCCAATGGTAAACCGAGTGAGACCTATGTTGTGGCGGTGGTGAAACCTGCTGATACGCTCCGTCCGCTCGACTTGGACCGCATAAAACTATGGCTCTCGGTGAGGACGAAGAGTGTCGATGTGAGGGTGATTGAGGAGTAGAATTGTGGAGAGTGTAACTATGAAGAAACCAATGAATAAGGGGAATATTCTATCGTCAGTCTGGTGTGGTATGCTCATTGGATTGGGAGGACTTGGCAACCTGATAGTAGGGGGTATTCCGGGAGCGCTTCTATTTGCATTTGGCTTGTGTTCGGTGGTGCTATCCGGCAATAGGTGTTTGTATACCGGATGGGCAGGACGATTCGATTTCAGGAGTGGAAAAGAGTGGGTAAATCTCTTGGTGATGTTGCTTCTGAATGGCGTAGGGTGTGCTATTGTTGCTTACATAGCCTCGAAAACGACAGCGGATTGCAGCTCTATTGTGCAGAGTAGAACGACGTCGCCTCTGTTGGATGTGGGACTGAAAGCCGTTCTCACGGGAGTTATAATGCACGTTTGTGTGTGGGCCTATAAGATGAAACAGACGTTTGTACCAATCCTTATTGGTGTGCCTCTGTTTATCCTGTGCGGTTTGCCACACTGTGTGGCAGACATATTCTATTATGCGTTGGATATGGTCCGTAATGGAGCCAACTGTGAGGTTATCCTCCCGTGGGTGGTGTCGGTTGTCGGAAACCTTGTGGGATGTAATGTACCCAGAATATTGGGTGTGTGTGAAGAGTAATCATGAGGATATAATATAGTGTGAATGTAATGGCAGAGAAAAAGAATAAAGATGGTATGAACTTCGGACAGAAGATTCTCTATTGGTTGCTGTTGGGTGTGTGCAAACTCATAGGTTTGTTGCCCTATGTGGTACTCTACTATATGTTGGCCCCCATTATTTATTTTTTCCTATATTGGGTGCTGCGCTATCGTGTGAAGGTTGTGCGTGAGAACCTTGCAAATGCGTTCCCCGAGAAGAGTGAAGAGGAGAGATGGGAGATTGAGCGCAGGTTCTATAAACACCTGTCGGAAATATTTGTGGATGTGATAGATATGACAAGCATCACGCCTCGCCAACTCAAACGTCGTATGCACATCGAGAACCTCGAAGAGTTTGATAACGAGGTTGGTAAGAAGGACTGGGTGGCAGCCTTGGCACACTATGGCGAGTGGGAGTATTTTTCTGTTTATGCCATCGACCACCCCTACCATAATCTCGGTGTCTACCACCCATTGAAGAGCAAGGTTATGGACGCCTTTATGATACATATGCGTACACGACTTGGTATGGAGGTGGTACCGATGTTTGGCCTCGGAAGAAGGGTGTTGCAGTGTAAGAAAGCGGGCGAGCAGATGGCTCTCGGATTGATTGCTGACCAAAGTGCCTATGAGAATACCAGCGACCACAAGTGGCGCACGTTCCTCAATCAGCCTGCCTTGTTCTTCGGAGGTATGGGCCACTATGCCAAGAGGTTTGGTATGCCTGTCTATTTTCTCGAAATTGATGAGCGCAAACCCTCGCACTACACTTGCCGCTTTGTGCAAATCTATGATGGCGTGGAGGATATTTCCGAAACGGAGGTTATGGACCGCTATGTTGCCAAGTTGGAGGAGATGATACGCCGTAGGCCCGAGCTGTGGCTCTGGTCGCACAAACGCTGGAAAGTGAAACCGCCGAAGGATGCGGTGATATATTAGTCAACCGACAGCCGACAACCGTGAACCGACAATTCAAAATGTCGTTCCTAACTCACGGGTATCTTTTTTGTTACCCGAGATAAATGGTTTCTAATCAGGCTAACGGCTAAAAGCAAAAGAAAACAATGACCACCAAAGTAGTCATACTCAATTGGAATGGCGAGGAGTTTCTGCGGAGATTCCTCCCTGCGGTGGTGGCTAACATTCCGACTGATGTGGACGTTGTGGTGGCAGATAATGGCTCCACCGATGGCTCCGAGAGAGTGGTTGGGGAAGTGAATGTCATCCTGCCAACCGATAGGAATGGGGTGGAGTGGTTGCCGTTAGGTGAAAACTTTGGCTTTGCAGAGGGGTACAATAGGGCTCTGGCGAGGATTGAGGCCGATGTGTTTGTACTGCTCAATAGCGACGTGAAGCCTCGCAACGGGTGGCTCAATCCCCTGCTGGACTACCTCAAAGAGTATCCCGACGTGGCGGCTGTGCAACCCAAAATACTTGCTTACGCACAGCCTACCCACTTTGAGTATGCCGGTGCTGCGGGAGGTTACATCGACCGCTATGGCTACCCTTTCTGCCGAGGTCGCATAATGCAGACCACCGAGCAGGATTGTGGACAGTATGACGATATAAAAGAGGTCTTTTGGACCAGCGGAGCGTGTATGGCCATCAGGGCCGAAGCCTACCGTAGTGTGGGCGGGTTGGATGGCGACTTCTTTGCCCATATGGAGGAGATAGACCTCTGTTGGAGGTTGCAATTGCGTGGCTGGAAGTTGGCGGTTGTGCCCCAGGGTGAGGTGTTGCACGTTGGTGGCGGAACGCTGCCCAACAACTCGCCGAGGAAGATTTATCTCAACTTCCGCAATTCACTCTGTATGCTCCATAAGTGTCTGCCCGAAAGTGAGTTGTGGCGATTGAAGGTGAGAATAATGATGGACAAACTCTCAATGTTTGTCTATCGCTTGGGCGGTCAGAAGGAGTTTGCCGAGCAGGTGGCAAGGGCTCATAGGGACTACCGCACGATGCGCTCTGTATTGGATGTTAAGCGTGCTGAGGTGTGGCGTGAGGCGGTGGTGCGTGAACCACACACCATTTGGAAGGGGTGGATTGTTGGCCGCACGATGATTTGCCGAAAGAAGACGTTTAAGGGAATTAAAAAAATAGGGTGATGATACCAAAATAAAGCAAAAGGCGCTGTGCTGTACAGCGCCTTTGCTTTGTTTGGGAGAGGTGAGGGTGGAAATGTGGGTAAAATAGGGGCAAAGAGTGAGAAAAAGTGGGCAAAAGGGGCGGTGGTCTGCAAAAAATGTGTACCTTTGTGGGAATTATTTTCTTTTTCATAGAATATGAAAATAGCAATTGCCCAATTAAACTACACTGTCGGTAATTTTGAGCACAACAAATTCAAAATTATTGACGCTATATCCCAAGCAAAACAGGAGGGTGCAGACCTCGTTGTCTTTGCCGAAAATGCCATTAGCGGTGCGCCCGCATATTCACTCCTCGCACGTTACAATTTCCTCGACCAAGCCGAAGAAACTCTCGTTGAGATCGCCGCATTCTGCGACGATATCGCTGTCCTCGTGGGTATGCCTGTGATGCAGGACGGAGGAACATACAGCGCCGCAGCCTACATCAAAAACCGTAAGATACTGCGATACATAACCAAAAAGAATAAAGTATCCGATGTGGATGCCGCCTACATCAGTGTGGGTAAGGGTGTGGAGTATGTGAAAATTGCAGGCGAGAAGGTTGCTGTGGTCCTCGGTGGTGATATCTACAACGAGGCCGCCTATTCGGATGCAGACACGGTTGTTGTTCTTGGCGCAGACCGATACTCACAAGGACGCATCGAGCGTCGTTACGATATTCTCGCCAGCAAAGCCTATATGGCCGATGCGACGTTGGTGTACGTAAACCAGATTGGTGGCTCGGAGGAGATTGTCTACGATGGCTCGTCGGCCGTGTTTGATGCCAAAGGTAAGGCTATCTCGCTGCTCGGCAGCTTCGTGGAGGAGATTGCCTTTGTGGACACCAAAGCAGAAAACGCAGAGGTGGAAATTCCCTATCAGGACAAAATCGCCAACGTACACAGTGCACTCCGTTTGGCCATTGGCGACTATTTCGACAAGAAGAATTTGGACAAAGCTTGCTTGGTGCTCTCGGGAGGTATCGACTCCTCGGTGGGTGCCGTGCTGCTGGTTGATGCGCTGGGTGCCGATAGGGTGGTGGCGTTGCAGATGCCTACGAAATATTCCAACGATCACTCCGCTTCGGATGCAGAGACGTTGGCAGGCACCCTGGGTATTGAGCTGGTAACGGTACCTCTGAACGACATATACCGCAGTAGTTTGGATACCATCATCGCTGCTATCGGTGAACCCGATTCGCAACGATTGGAGGATAACTTCCGTATGCGTTTGCGCACAACACTTCTGATGGCTGTGTGTGAGAAGAGGGGGCTTGTGCCCATTAATACAGCCAATAAGACCGAACTTGCTATTGGTGCTCTCACCCTCTATGGCGACACGGCAGGTGCTATCAGTATCCTCGGCGACCTCTACAAGAGTGACGTATTTGCAATGGCTCGTCATCTCAATGCCGCACAGAGTGTTATTCCCGAGAATATTATGTTGAAACACCCCTCGGCAGAACTTCACGTTGATAATGATGAGGAGCCTCTACCTTCCTACGAAGAGATTGATGCAGTGCTTTACCGTTTGTTGGAGCGTTGGCAGAGTAGGGATGAGATTATTGAGGCTGGCTTTGAGGAAGAGCTCGTTGATAGGGTGCGATACCTGATGTATGACGCACTCAATCGCATCTATCAGTTCTGCCCGATTGTGGAACTTTCGACTATGCCGCTGGATAAGAGCTATGTTGACCTGCCCAAAGGACAACAATAGGAATTCAAAATTCAAAATTACCACGATACTAACCTTATGGCGAAGATAATGGAACACGAGGCCGAAATCGTTGAGATTTGTGCCGAAGAGAAACGTATAGAGGCCGAGATGATTGTGAGCAGTGCTTGCGGTGGTTGCAAGGCCAAAGAGATTTGCGGTAAGGGCGAGAGCCAACGCCGCAGGGTAACTATCTACAACGACAACCCCGAACTCTACCAAGTGGGCCAACAGATTACGGTCTATATCGAGGAGGTGATGGGTATCAAGGCGGTGCTCTATTCCTACATTGCTCCCTTTGTGCTGATGTTGATTGCCCTGTTCGTAACCAATCCACTGGGCGAGCTGGTGTCGGGATTGTCGGCATTGGGTGCTTGTGCGCTCTACTACGTGGTGTTGGCATTCTTCCGCAAGAGGCTCGAAAAGGTTATCGTATTCCGCATTAAGCCTCCTTATTTGGGATAGGTCCGACAAGGCCAAAAATGATATTCACCCCCGCCAGAAGTCTTCTGACGGGGGTGAAATTGTATGAATAAAACTTGTTAGACGGGCTTATTCAAGGGGGCGTATCTACTGACGCGTAAAGGTTTTTGTAGTCAGATTGTAGGTGTCCACAAAATGTGCACCCTTGACGATGATTACATCACCTGCCCGTTCAATTGTCAGAGGGCTTTCCAACTGATTTTGGTAGGGTTCGTGTAGGGCCACAAAGGTGGTTGCCTTTGTGTGTCGGCGCACCACAGCCATCGGACGGCGAGGGTGTTGATATGAGCCATTCCAACCCTTGGAACAAGAGATGTATGTCGGCAGGGAAGTGGTAATGAGTTGTGTGTTAGGCTCGTGCAGCACAGTGGTGTGAACACCGATGCTGTCCGTGTCCAAAAAAACCATCTGAACAGCATCAAGACACGGTGCCATTTGGGTGTGCATCAACCACCAGCGGTCATCTCGCTTTGATTTGCTATCCACATCACGCAAGCCATACTCGGCCGACAGCTGTGGATAGTCGCTCCACGTGCCAACTCCCGAATACTCCCCACGCCCCAGTGAGTGCAACAAATAGTCGTAGGTGTGCTCACTGTCCGATTTGAGGGCAAAGATGTCGAGCACATACTCCGGTGTTACATAGAATGTGCGTTTTTGCCACACGCCTCCATAGGGAGAACCCTCGCACGAGATGCATTGCATATGCCCCTGCTGCTCTATTTCGGAGAATGGAACTCCCGGCACTTCAGGCTTTGTACGGCCCAACTTAATCACCGACACGTCAGGTTCTCGGCCATCCACAACCACCGTGTTGTGGTTGCAGATAAGCCCCGACATAGGGGTGTAGTTGGCACGGCCCTTTCGTGGGCAGAGATAGTCCCAATGCAGCATATGGTCGTTGTAGATGAACTTGTCAAAAGCAGTCAGCGTGAAGGAGAAATGGTCGTTATGGCTGTGGAATTGCTGCGATGCGCCATTGCGCATATGCACAACCAGCGAGCCACTCCACCAATAATCACGCCCCTGCACACTCTTAATGTAGGCGTTGCCCATCTCCGGATAGACCACGCTGCGAGCCTCCGGAACAACTGCCTCCTCACACGGGATGCCGTGAGTCAATGCACTATACCCCCAGAAGGTCGAGCACCTATCATCGCGATTGGGATTTTGTGCCACTGCCCACGCTGTTGTCGGAGTGCGATAGGCTGCGTGGTAAACCTCGTGTTTTTGTTTTGTGCGATGAATCTTCCCAAAGGATGACAAAATGGGCGTGTGTTCGTTGACAATCTTCCCATTCACCCATCCTTGACGCACACCGCCATCGCCATTGTCAAATCCAAAACCATTGGGAGCTGCTGCCTGCAAAAAACTCTCATACATACGATACATAGAGGCTCCGTTGGGGGCTTCATAGTAGTAGAGGTCCTCCGGATAGTTGTTTTTACGGGCTGCCTCGGCCAGTAAAGTCATACAACAGTCCACATAGCCAAATGTGTAGTGAAGCGGCTCGGGAGCAAAGCACCCCTCATCACGAAAACGCATCAAATAGGCTTTGAATCCGTTTTTACCATTAACGGCCAAATCGACAGCCTGTGTGTCATTGCCCACAAAACCATATATGCCCAAGACGATTACTCCGAAAAATTGGACATTACCGAGGCGCTCTATACGATGCTCATAACGCTTACCCTCTGCAATAATCTCCTCAATGCGCTGCTCCATTAGTGAGTGGTATGGGCGCATCAAGGGGTGATTTTTTATCATATCGTAGGCCGTCAGATGAAAGAGCGAATACCAACCCCATTCCCAATATTTTTCAAACGCCTTGGTCGTATCGTACGAGAAGCAGGGCTGGTCGGGTTGGTCAAGTTTGAAATAACTCACGATATTATCTATCGCCTTTGGCAAATGGGTTTCATCTCCGTCAATACGATAGCAAAGAACTGCATCTCGAGTCCATCGCCCTTCATAACTACGCCGAGGGAGTCCATCAAGACCTTTGAGTGGCTTGTATGCTTCGGCCTCGGGGTCTGCCAACTCCTGTTTTAGGCGTTGGTATAAATTCTTGGCCCACACCTGTGTGTCAATGCGCTCACGTATCTGTTCAATGGTTTGTTGATTGTAGAAGAGTTTCTCCCCACCGCCCTGATAGTGATTTGGCCACTGGCTGTCTGCCAATGCCAATTGGCAGGCCAATAGGGTGCAAACAAACAATAAAGTTTTTTTCATAGTTTAATGGCTTTTGGGATGATACAAATTTAGGAAGTCAGAGGCGAAATGTATATCAAATAGATACGTTTTGATAGCAATATCGTTCTTGTTGGTTGCATTGTATTGCCGGCAAGAAAGACGGGGTTGATATGCTGTGGTGGCACGTTGGGCCTTGTAATAAATTGATTGATAGCGTGCTATGTTGGTTTGATGGTGTGCCGGTTAGTGTGCCTTGACCCCAAATCGGGCCTTGAACTCTCTTGATTATTATGCCTAAAAAAATGCCGATGGAATTTGCACACTAAAGAGAGAATTCCTAATTTTGTAGGTTGATTGGACTTTACTATGCGCCCGAACAATATATCAATCAAAATAAAACTAACTGTATTAACAAAAAACATCTAATCTGTAATGGGAAATTTATTGTATACCGTGTTGGTTATCAGCGGACTTGGTGCCCTGCTGGCACTGCTTCTGTTTCTGGTGGCCAAGAAATTCAAGGTAGAAGAGGACCCCAGAATTGACGAGGTCGAGAAGAAGTTGCCCGGAGCAAACTGTGGCGGTTGCGGTTTTGCAGGTTGCCGTGGTATGGCAGAGGCATTGGTGAAGGAGGACGACATTTCGTCGCTCTACTGTCCCGTTGGTGGTGGTGAGTGTATGAAACTCATTGCTGCTTATCTGGGAAAGGTGGCTGCCGAGAAGGAACCGCAGGTTGCTGTGGTTCGCTGTGCGGGTAGCTGCGAGAACCGTCCGAGGACAAACGTCTATGATGGTGCCACTTCGTGTGCTGTGGCTGCATCGTTGTATGCCGGCAACACGGGCTGTGCTTTTGGCTGTATCGGCTTGGGCGATTGCGTTGCCAAGTGCGACTTTGGCGCATTGAAGATGAATCCCGAAACGGGCCTGCCCGAGGTGGACGAGGAGAAGTGTACTGCTTGTGGTGCTTGTGTGAAGGCTTGTCCCAAGATTGTTATCGAATTGAGGAAAAAGGCTCCCAAGGGGCGCAAGATTTACGTATCGTGCGTCAATAAGGACAAAGGTGCTGTTGCTCGCAAGGCTTGTAAGGTGGCTTGTATCGGTTGTGGCAAGTGTGCCAAGGTTTGTGCTCACGGAGCTATCACCGTTGAGAATAACCTCGCCTATATCGACTACACCAAGTGTAAGTTCTGCCGTAAGTGCGTGGCCGAGTGCCCCACAGGTGCTATTGTTGAGTTTGGCTTCCCCGCACGCAAACCTGCTGCGGAGGTGAAACCCGAGGCTCCCAAGGCTGCTCCTGCACCCGAGAAGGTGGAGGCTCCCAAGGCAGAGGTAAATGTTGAAGTAAAAGAAACCGCTAAAACAGAGTAGAAGAGTATGAAAACATTTCCTATTGGCGGTATTCATCCGTCGGATAATAAACAATATAGTAAAGGTGCTGCCATCGAGCGATTCCCTCTGCCCAAAGTGGTTGTGATTCCTCTGGCGCAGCACATTGGCGCACCTGCTGTGGCTTGTGTAGCCAAGGGCGACAAGGTGCTTGCCGGTCAGGTTATTGGTACCGCAGGTGGCTTTGTGTCGAGCAATATCCACTCGTCGGTGTCGGGTACGGTTACAGCCGTTGATGCCAAGGCCGATGCACAGGGCTTGATGAAACCTTGTGTGACCATTGCCGTAGAGGGCGATGAGTGGGTTGAGGGTGTTGATTTGAGCGACACCTTGATTAAGAATATCAACTTGGAGGCAAAGGATATTGTCGCCAAAGTTACCGAGATGGGTATCGTTGGTATGGGTGGTGCAACTTTCCCCACCCACGTAAAACTCTCGGTGCCTCCCGGAAAGAAGGCAGAGTGCTTGATTATCAACGCTGTTGAGTGCGAACCATACCTTACGGCCGACTATCGTGTGATGCTCGAGAAAGGCGAGGAACTGCTGGTTGGTGCGAGGATTTTGGCAAAGGCTATTGGCGTAGATAAAATATACATAGGTGTGGAGAATAATAAGCCCGACGCAATTGCGGCTTTGAAGAAGTTGGCTGCTACCTATGTAGAGATTGAGGTTGTGCCTCTGAAAATGCGCTACCCACAGGGTGGTGAGAAACAGCTGATTGCTGCCGTTACGGGCCGCCAGGTACCCAGCGGTGGCCTGCCTATCGACGTTGGTGCTGTGGTGCAGAACGTGGGTACCGCCTTGGCTGTTTATGAGGCTGTAATGAAAAATAAACCTCTGGTGGAGAGGGTAGTAACCGTTACCGGCTCTACTCTTGCTTCACCCAAGAACCTCCTCGTGAGGGTTGGTACTCCAATGAGCGAACTCATTGAGTATTGCGGTGGCTTGGAGGGCGTTGGAAAGGTTGTGGCCGGTGGTCCTATGATGGGCCGTGCGGTAAGCAACATTGACGCTCCCGTAACAAAGGGTACTTCGGGTGTGTTGTTGATTCCCACTGCCGAGTCGCTCCGTCAGAAACCCGACACCTGCATCCGCTGTGCCAAGTGTGTGGAGGCTTGTCCTATGGGCTTGGAGCCCTATTTGCTCTCGAAGATGTCGAAGAAGGAGATGTATGACGAGTGTGAGTCTCACAACATTGCCGACTGTATCGAGTGCGGTTGCTGTACGTTCAGTTGTCCCGCCTACCTTCCCCTTTTGGATTGGTTGCGTATCGGTAAGGGTGAGGTTATGAAACGTATGAGGGCAAGGGCCGCTGCGAAGAAATAAGTGAAGAAAAAGGAAACGTAAAAAAACTGATATTTATATGAGTACTCAAAAATTGGTAATTTCGCCTGCTCCGCACGTGCACGGTAGCAACGACACTCGCCGTATGATGGGCGATGTGCTGATTGCTCTGCTGCCTGCGTTGGTAGTGTCGGTGTTGGCCTACGGCTGGCAGGCATTTATCGTAACCGCTTTCTCGGTTGCTTGCTGCGTGCTGACAGAGTGGTTTATTCAGAAGTTTATGCTCAAAGGCCCCGCAACGCTGGGTAACCTTTCGGCAGTGGTAACAGGTGTGCTTTTGGCCTTCAACTTGCCCGCCAATATTCCTCTGGGCTTGATTGCTATTGGTGCAGTGGTTGCCATCGGTATCGGTAAGATGACCTTTGGTGGCTTGGGTAAAAACCCCTTCAATCCCGCATTGGTTGGCCGTGTGTTCTTGCTTATCGCATTCCCCGTTGCAATGACCACCTTCCCCGAGGCGGCAGGTGCAGTGAGTGGTGCTACTCCTCTGGCTGTGGCCAAGGAGGCACTCAAAACCGGCACTCCCGTTAGTGAGGTGATGCAGAATATTGACCTTGCGGCTATGAGCCTCGGTATGAAGAGCGGCTCGCTGGGTGAGATTTCGGCTTTGGCTCTGCTGCTGGGCTTTGTGTGGTTGCTTGTCAGGAGGGTTATCTCGTGGCACATTCCCGTAGTTGTGTTGGGCACAATGGCCCTAATCTCGGGTATCGCTTGGGTGTCGGCTCCGGAGCAGTATATGAGCCCCTTGTTCCACTTGTTGAGTGGTGGTGCTGTGTTGGGTGCTGTGTTTATGGCAACCGACTATGTTACCTCGCCTATGACAACCAAGGGTGCAGTTATCTATGCAATCGGTATCGGTATGATTACGATGTTTGTACGTCTGTGGGGCGCATATCCCGAGGGTATGTCGTTCGCCATCCTGATTATGAACTCGGTGGTACCTCTGCTCGATAAGTATATTCGCCCCAAGAGGTTTGGTGTTGTTAAATCTAAAAAATAGGAGGGCCGAGAGAGTATGAAAAGTTCATTGAAAAATATGGTTCTTGTGCTGTTTGTTATCTGCGCTGTGGCATCGGCAGCGGTGGCTTATGTGAGCCAGATTACCGCCGAGCCTATTGAGCAGGCAAAACAGCAGAAAGTTGTGGCTGCACTCAAAGCTGTGCTGCCCGAGTTTGACAATGCTCCCGTGGCTGCCTCTGTGGAGGGGTTCGAGGGCGCATATTACGAGGCTAAACTTGGCGACCAGACGGTTGGTTATGCCTTTGAGAGCACCTCGCCCAATGGTTTTAATGGTAATGTGAAATTGATGGTGGGCTTTACTGCCGACGGCACCATTGTTAATATTGAGGTGTTGGAGCAGGCCGAGACCCCTGGTTTGGGTACCAATATGACTGTGGTTGACAATCCTCTGTTGCTCAGCTTTAAGGGCAAACAGGCTGCAGAGATGAATATGACCGTGAAGAAGGATGGTGGCGATGTGGATGCACTCACCGCTGCAACCATATCTTCGAGGGCCTATGCCGATGCAGTTGCAAGGGCCTACGCTGCTTTCAAGAGCGTAACAACGGGCGTTGTGGAGGCCTACACCTCGGCTACCCAACTCAAAGCTCAGGCCGAAGAGGGTGGCGCTGCTTGTGGCAATTGCACCAAAGAGGAGGCCAAAGAGTGTGGCGAAGGCCCTCACGGCAAGTGCCACGGAAATTGCAAACACCAATAACCTTTAATACGAAGAGATAGAACTATGGGTAAGAATTTATCGACTTTTACTTCGGGCCTTGTGAAGAACAACCCCACCTTCGTATTGGTGTTGGGTATGTGCCCCACGCTTGCAACCACCTCCTCTGCCGCTAATGGTATGGGTATGGGTGCAGCAACGATGTTCGTGTTGATTTTGTCGAACATTGTGATTTCGCTCATCAAGAACCTCATTCCGGACAAGGTGCGTATTCCTGCCTACATCGTGGTAATCGCATCGTTTGTAACGGTTGTGCAGCTGCTTATGCAGGCCTATCTGCCTGACCTTTACAACACTCTGGGTGTGTTCATTCCTCTGATTGTTGTGAACTGTATCATTTTGGGCCGTGCGGAGGCTTTCGCGTCGAAGAACGGTGTGTGGGCTTCGGCTCTGGATGGTGCAGGCATTGGCCTTGGCTTTACCTTGTCGCTCACGCTGATTGGTATGGTGAGGGAGATTTTGGGTAACGGCCAGATTTTCGGCATGGATTTGTGGCAGGGTGGTGGCGCACTGATTTTTGTGCTTGCTCCTGGCGCCTTCATCGTGCTTGGCTACTTGATGATTTTGTTCCGTAAATTAACCGCTAAAACCAAATAACGACTATGGAGATGTTTGCTATTATCATTGGAGCAATCTTTGTGAACAACGTGGTGTTGTCGCAATTTTTGGGTATCTGCCCCTTCTTGGGCGTGTCCAATAAGGTGGATACCTCTTTGGGTATGGGTGCTGCGGTTACCTTCGTTATGGCCATCAGCTCGTTGGTGGTTTACCTGTTGCAGTACTATGTGCTTGTACCATTGCATATGGAGTATATGCAGACCATCGTATTTATCCTTGTGATTGCTGCGTTGGTGCAGATGGTGGAGATTATCTTGAAAAAGATTTCGCCCTCGTTGTATCAGGCCCTGGGTATCTTCCTGCCTCTGATTACTACCAACTGTGCAGTGCTTGGTGTCGCTCTGCTGTTGGTACAGAAAGAGTTTAACCTCTTGGAGTCGGTGGTTTATGCCGTTTCTACCGCTATCGGCTTTGCCCTTGCGCTTGTGATTTTCGCAGGTTTGAGGGAGAGGCTCGAATTGGCCGATACTCCCAAGGCTGTGAAGGGTGTGCCCATCGCACTCATCACTGCCGGTATCCTTGCAATGGCCTTTATGGGCTTCTCGGGTCTGGTATAGTTCGGGTGGTATAACCATTAAGCGTAAAAGCGTGTGTTCCAAAGATGGAATACACGCTTTTTTTTATTGATGAAATTTTGTGATAATGCAAGAATTTTTCAAAAAATTACCACTAAAATACAAACACTTGGAGGGGCGAAAAGTTGTTGGTATATTTGTTTACATTATTGTGTGTAACGACAAACATAAAACGAAGATACCTATGAAAAAACAGATTTCGCCGTGGACCTTACCCCTCATTGTGGGTTTGTTCCTGCTTGGTGGTTGCCGTAGCAACGAGCCTTATGTCATCTCCAAAGCGACAATGTTGGACAAAATCAAAGGCGGCTGGGC
>JAGBGK010000049.1 GCA_017936005.1 Tidjanibacter sp. | reverse complement strand
CCTGAAAAGGGCTGTTAATGAGGTGGTTGTGAAGCCTTATGACCACTCGTTTATGATACGCCTCACCCCGGAGAGCAAGGAGGTTGTGGAGGTGCTGCAACGCCACTTTACGAAGATACACGTTGTTGATTGGCAGCCTACGTGCGAGAACCTGCTGCACCACTTTGCGGCCCTCATTGCTCCCGCACTCCCCTTCTCGGTGAGCCTCAAAACACTGCGCCTGCACGAAACAGCCACCTCCTATGCGGAGTTGACTTTTTAAGTCAACCGTCGACCGTCGACCGTCGACCGACAATAGACAAAAGAACTCTCGGGTAACAAAAAAAGATACCCGAGAGTTTTTTTGCGGTCTGTCAAAAAAGCGGTGCGCCTTCGGGCGCACCGCTTGTCATTAAAGCCCCCAATCTGAGCATAAATTCAAAAATTATCAATTCTCAATTCTCAATTCTCAATTCTATTTATTATTTTTGTGCTTTCTAAATCTAAATTCATTAGTTGGTTTATGGAGGTAAAAACAGCTGAACCCGTAAAAGAACGCTCGCTCAACTTCATTGAGGAGATTATCGAAAACTATATCGCCGAGACCGGAAACACTATTCAAACTCGTTTCCCGCCCGAGCCTAACGGCTATCTGCACATCGGACACGCCAAAAGTATCTGTCTGAACTTCGGACTCGCACAGCGCTATGGCGGTAAGTGCAACCTGCGTTTCGACGACACAAACCCCGTGAAAGAGGACACCGAGTATGTTGACTCCATCAAGGAGGACATCAAGTGGCTCGGCTTCGAGTGGGCCGTTGAGCGTTATGCTTCGGACTACTTCGACCAATTGTATGAGTGGGCTATCACCTTGATTAAGAAGGAAAAAGCCTATGTTGATGACCAAACACAAGAGCAAATTCGCCTCGGACGTGGTACCATCCAGCAGCCTGGCACCGAGAGTCCTTGGCGCAATCGTTCGGTTGAGGAAAACCTCCAACTGTTTGAGGAGATGAAGGCAGGAAAATATGCCGACGGAGAGAAGGTGTTGAGGGCCAAAATTGATATGGCACACCCCAATATGCTCTTCCGCGACCCCATTCTCTATCGCATCCTCCACACCGAACACCACCGTACGGGCAACAAGTGGTGCATCTACCCGATGTATGACTATGCCCACGGCCAGAGCGACTCCATCGAGCGTATCACCCACTCGATCTGTACGCTCGAATTTGACGTTCATCGCCCCCTTTACGATTGGTTTATTCAGGAGTTGGACATCTTCCCCAGCCACCAATACGAATTCGCAAGGTTGAACCTCACTTATACCGTTATGAGTAAGCGCAAATTGCTGCAACTCGTTAAGGAACAATTTGTTACGGGTTGGGACGACCCCCGAATGCCCACCATTTGCGCTCTTCGTCGTAAGGGTTACACCCCTGCATCCATCCGTGCTTTTGCCGAGAGGGTTGGTGTTGCAAAGAGGGATAATGTGATTGACCTTTCGCTGTTGGAGTATTGCGTGAGGGAGGATTTGAACAAGACCGCCGAGCGTAGGATGGCTGTTGTTGACCCCTTGAAGGTGGTTATTACCAACTATCCCGAGGGTAAAACCGAGAATTTCAGTTGTGTCAACAACCCCGAGGATGAGGCTGCTGGTCGTCGTGAGGTGCCCTTTGGTAGGGAAATTTACATCGAGCGTGCCGACTTTATGGAGGAGCCTCCTAAGGGTTACTATCGCCTTCGCCCTGATGGCGAGGTGCGCCTGAGGTATGGCTATCTTATCAAATGTGAGGAGGTGGTTAAGGATGCCGAGGGCAATATTGTGGAGTTGCACTGCACCTACGACCCCGAGTCGGCAGGTGGTGGTTCGTCCGATGGCCGCAAGGTTAAGGGTGTTATCCATTGGGTGTCGGCTGCCGATGCAGTTGAGGCGGAGGTTAGGCTCTACGACAATTTATTTGCAAAGGAGAGTCCTGATGATGTCGAGGAGGGTAAAACATTCCTTGATTATCTTAATCCCAACTCGCTTGTTGTGAAAACCGCCTATTGTGAGAGGTCGCTTGGCGAGGCAAAGGTTGGTGATAAGTTCCAATTTGAGCGAGTTGGCTACTTCTGCGTTGACAAAGATAGTACGGCCGAAAAGGTTGTTTTCAACCGCACTGTCACCCTCAAAGACACTTGGGCAAAGTTGCAGAAGAAATAGTGTTCCACGTGGAACAATGCAAAAAGGAGAGGTATTTACCCCTCCTTTTTTTGTTTGTATGTTACCCTTGTGTTTTTTTTGTTTTAGAATGTTCCACGTGGAACATTAGTGGCGGCTTTTGGGTGTTTTCGCCCTTGTATCCTACTCTATCGGCCGAAGTGAATGAGGAGGATGTTGATGTCGGCAGGCGACACGCCTGGTATGCGGGATGCTTGGCCGATGGTGGTTGGGTGAATGCGAGATAGTTTTTGGCGAGCCTCGATTGTTATGGATGTTATGGCGGTGAAGTCAAAATTAGCAGGAATTTTGATATCTTCGAGCCTTTTTAGTTTGTCTGCATTGGCCCTCTCTCGCTCGATGTAGCCGCTGTATTTTATCTCAATTTCCACTTGTTCGATGACATCGTCTCCAATGTTGTTTTTCTCTACAAATTTTTTTAGAGGTGAAAAATTCTCAATCAGTCCCAAAAGTGTAATTTCGTTGCGGATTAACACCTCTGAGAGTTTTCTTTTTTGCGAAAGTTGTGCGGAATTCACACTTTCTAAATAGTGTGAAATTTCGCTTGGAGCGACCCCTTGCTTTTGCACATATTTTTTAAGCGATTCTACGAGCGATTTTTTTTGCTCAAAATTTGCAATTCTTTCAGGTGTGGCAAGGCCTATTTTTTGTGCAATGGGGGTGAGTCGCAAGTCGGCATTGTCTTGTCGCAGAAGGATGCGATACTCGGCTCGGCTTGTGAACATACGGTATGGCTCATCAACACCTTTGGTTACAAGGTCGTCAATCAATACCCCAATGTAGGCCTCGTCCCTCGAAAGTACAAAGGGGCTCTCTCCCCTACCCTTGCGAACGGCATTCACGCCGGCAACTAAACCCTGTGCGGCAGCCTCTTCATATCCGGTAGTTCCGTTGACTTGTCCAGCAAAATAGAGGTTCTCTACAAGTTTTGTTTCGAGGGTGTGGTGGAGTTGCGTGGGTGGGAAATAGTCATACTCAATGGCGTAGCCGGGGCGATAGATGTCCACATTTTCAAAGCCCTTGATTTGCGATAGGGCTTTGACTTGCACCTGCCACGGTAGGCTCGAAGAGAAGCCGTTGAGATAATACTCATTGGTGTCTTCACCCTCGGGTTCGAGGAAGAGCTGGTGGAAATCCTTGTCGGCAAAGGTACGCAATTTATCCTCAATGCTTGGGCAGTATCGGGGGCCTATGCCTTTGATAAGGCCTTGAAACAAAGGAGAATCGTCAAAACCTGTTCGTAGGGTGTCGTGTACCTCCGAGGAAGTATATACCAGGTAGCAAGGCTTTTGTTCCTCTACGGGTGTGATGGACGAGAGGAATGAGAATTTTTGTGGTTTTTCGTCGCCCTCCTGACGCTCAAACTGCTCGAGGTCGAGCGATCTTGCGTCAATTCTCACGGGCGTTCCTGTCTTCATCCTACCCGCCTCAAAGCCAAGCGAAACGAGTTGTTCGGTAACTCCGTGTGAGGCACTATCCCCTGCCCTACCTCCCTCGGCACTATTGCGACCAACGTGCATCAGGCCACCCAAGAAGGTGCCTGCGGTGAGGATTACGGCCCCTGCTCGGAACTCAACACCGAGCATTGTTTTTACTCCAACAACCGTATGTTGCCCCTCGACTTCTTCTACAATTAGCTGATTTACAGTGTCTTGCCACAATTTTAGGTTGTTGGTGTTTTCGAGTGTTTTGCGCCACAAGGCCGAGAATTTGGCCTTATCGCACTGCGCCCTTGGGCTCCACATTGCGACTCCCTTAGAGCGGTTGAGCATACGGAACTGTATGGTACTGAGGTCTGTGATGATACCCATCTGTCCTCCGAGCGCATCTATCTCTCTGACTATCTGACCTTTGGCTACGCCTCCCACTGCCGGATTGCACGACATTGAGGCATATTTGGTCATATCCATTGTAATGAGGAGCGTCTCGGCTCCGAGGTTGGCAGCCGCAGCCGCAGCCTCGCAACCTGCGTGGCCGCCACCGATAACTATCACATCGTAGTTAAATCTCATAGTGTTCCGTTTCTCTTCTTTTGGGTGGTGTTTTGTCTAAAACCTACACTCCCCTATTGTGGGAATCGTTGGAGGTAAAAATCCTCTTTTTGGCGCATTTGAGCCGCTTCTTCGTCGCTCTTATCCTTGTAGCCACAAAGGTGCATAATACCGTGTATAACCACCCTTAAAAGCTCTTCTCTGGGGGCTGTTCCGAGCTGCCTGGCGTTGTCGTCCACGGTTTCGTGGTCGATGAAGATGTCGCCACTCACCACTCCCCTACCCTCTAAGTCGCAGTAGTCGAAGGTGATGATGTCGGTGTAGTAGTCGTGTCCCACATATTGGCGGTTCATCTCAATGTGGTTTGCCGAGGAGCAGAAGATGTAGTTAATCTCCCCCACCTTGTAGCCCTCATTGTGTATGGCATCCCTCACCCATTGGTTTATTTTTACTCGGCCTTTGGGAAGGAAATCTGTGTCTTGGTTGTAGAAGTGTACCGCCATAATTTGTTGTGTATTAATATGTTTGTCAAAATCTTATTGTGCTAGCCACAATTCCGGATCTTGGTTCATTGTGTGGAACCACACCTCGAAGTGGAGCTGGTGATCGTCGGGGTTATCACCATCGGATAGTCGTCCAATACGGCTATTGGTGCCGACGTGCTGGCCAGCTTTTACATCCACAGATGCAAGGTTGGAGTATATTGTGAAGTAGTCGCCGTGTTTGAGCATCACACAGTTGTTGAGTCCGTTGATGAACATAACCCTTGCCACCTCGCCCTCGAATACGGCAAAGACCTCCGAACCCTTTGACGCTGCGATGTTTACACCTTTGTTTACCACCGTGATATACCTCTGTGTGGGGTGCTTGTGTTTACCATAGCGCTCTATGATGATACCCCCATTTACAGGCATCAACATTTTACCTCTGTTTTGGTCAAATTTGCCGTTTAGTTCGGTAATAGCTCTTCGCTCGGCATCAGTCATCTTGCGCTTTGTTTTGCGTGTTTCCTCGTCGATTATGCGTTGCAAGGCTTGTTGTGCGGCACGTTTTTGGTTGCGTTTGGCTTTTAGTTCTTTACTGATTTTTTTCTCGTTAGCATCGAGCCTCTTACCCGCAGCCCGCAACTCCTTGCGTTCCTTATCAAGTGTGTTGAGTTCCTTTTGGTGGGCAGATTTTTTGCTATCGAGTTCTTGTTGTTGCTTGCCGAGTAGTTCCACTTGGATTGCCACCTCGTTTTTCAATTGCTCAACGTCGGCGGCTTTTTGTTTGATGGAGTTGTTGTAGCGGCGCATAAACGAGAGTCTGCGTGTGGCAGTATTAAGGTCGTCAGAAGAGAACAGGAAGAGTAGGGGAGAGCCCACTTTTTGGTTTTTGTAGGCCACTCTCACAATTTCGGCATACTCTTTTTTGAGCGCTTCAATCTGGGTGTTCATTGTTGCAATATCGCTTTCCTTTTGTTTTATGTCGTTGGAAATGAGCGTTATTTGCTTGTTGAGTCCACCCACAACCTTTGTGCGGTTGTTGATTTTCACTTGCAGGAGTTTAATCTCCGTTTGGTTGGTTTTCTTCGACTTGGTTACCTCTTTGAGTAGTTTTTCGTTCTTGGCAATCTCCTTTTCGGCACGCTTGATTTCGGCATTAAGTTGGTCTATTGACGACTGCCCGAAGGCTGCTGCCAACCCAACACAAAAGGCCAATATTGTTGTTAGAATACGTTTCATTGCGTGCTATTTATTTTTCAGTTCGCTAATCTTCTTGTCAATGTACTCCTTGTCGCCTCCGGCTTCCAAAGCCCTTTTGTAGTACATCTCTGCCATGAAAGTATCGCCCTCGGCAGCGAGTATTTCGGCATAGTGGAGTAGGAGAGTGTCGTCGCCTGTGGTGTCAAGCGATATGGCTTGTCGCATAATCACTTTTGCCTCAGATGTGCGCCCAAGAAGGTGGAGAATCCACGCTTGGGTGTCGAGATAGGTGGGGTTGGATGGAGTTAGCTCACATGCCCTCTCGCTCATCTTCAGGGCCCTTTCAAGGTCTTGGTTGTATTCGCTCAAGAAGTAGGCCCAATTGTTGAGCACCAAAGCGTTGTCGGGGTTGAGTTCGAGAGCGCTGGCATACCACCTAAAACTCTTGTTTGGCTTGCCGATAGAATGGTAGTAGTCACCCAAAGAGGCCGCAGTATCGCTCTTTGCTTCGTTACTATCGGCAACCTTTATGGCTTTCTTATAGAGGGCTACAATGTCGCTTTGTGTCCCCACTTCCTCCCTACGCTGCAATTCAAAAGCCTTACGCAGATATAGATTCTCCTCGTTGGGAAAGAGTTTTATGGCTTGGTCCAGGTGGGCGAACATATCATCTCGTTGTCCGAGGTAACTCTCAATCTCCACCAATGAAAGGTGTGCATCGAGTGGTGCGTTGCCCTTTGCAACCTCCTTTTTGTAGACCTCCAAAGCCTTGTCAATCTCTCCTGCCCTTATGAGGTGTGTGGCATAGCGAGATGTAACCTCGTAGGATTCAGGATATTTGATGTGAAGAATGGAGCACAGGGTGTTGATGGCATAGAAATTCTTGCGGTAGAACTCGATGTTGCCGGTCAACTTGTCATATATTTCCAACTTACCCTCCATCTGCACTCTATCGAGCAAGAAGAGCTTTTTGATTAGCTCCAAATAGCCGGATTGGTCACCACGAGATAGGTGGTAATCCCCTGCCGCCAAGATGTTTTCTGCATCTTCCGGAGCCAATTCCAACGCACGATTGAAGTTGTCCAAAGCAAGAGAATCATTACCTGTGCGAGCATATATCTCACCAAGGAAGCGGAAGTTGGAATGGTCGAAGGGGTTGTTTGCAATGGCAGATTGGGTTTCGCTCACGGCCCTATCGAAATTCCTCACACTCATCAACAATGCACGCTTGTAGGAGGCCAATTCCTCAATGCGCCCCAACTTATACTCTGCTGAGTCAAGGATGGAAATGGCCATATGAGGCATACCTTCGTTGGCATAGAGAGCTGCCGCCATACGATAGTTATATGGGTTGCGAGAGTCTTTTTTGAGCAGCTTGTTGAATGTTTGAAGAGCGGCCTTATATTGACCTGTTGCCACTTGTGTGTAGGCATATTGGCCGAGGAATTCAACGTTGGTGGTGTCGGCCTTCACCGCACGCTTGCTGTATGCAAGGGCTTGTTGTGGATTGGCATCCACTCCAAGTTCCGACATCTTGTGGTTGGTGGGGCCGTGAAGGGAGTCGATTTTTAGAATTTCACTCCAATAGGGAATGCCGGCCACGGGTACGCCACTCTTGGCAGCCTCCTTTACCCCTTCGGAGTAGAGGTAGGCTACACGCAGAGAGTTGTTGGTGTTGAATATTTCGGGAATTTCAATACCCCCCTCGTTCCTGCTCTTTTGTGGCATCTTGGCGCACGAGGCAAACAGGAAAACAGCAAGTAAGCATAGGGCGGTATTGAGAAATCTCATATTTACACTGTTGGTGTGTGTGGTCTGTTTTTTTAGAGTACCGAGTCGAATTGGGAGAGGAAACGGAGGTCGTTCTCAAAGTAGAGCCTCAGATCCTTAACGCCAAATTTCAACATAGCGATACGTTCAACACCCATACCAAATGCAAAGCCGCTATACTTGGTGCTATCAATACCGCTGGCCTCCAATACGTTGGGGTCAACCATACCGCAACCCAAAATTTCAAGCCAGCCGGTGCCTTTGCACACATTGCAGCCCTTACCACCACAGAGGTTACACGACACATCCACCTCGGCCGAAGGCTCGGTGAAGGGGAAGTAGGAGGGGCGCATACGGATTTGGGTTTGCTCGCCAAAGAGCTCTTTTGCGAAGTAGAGCAACGACTGTTTCATATCGGCGAAGGATACCTTCTCGTCGATGTAGAGGCCCTCAATCTGGTGGAAGATGCAGTGTGCACGAGCCGAGATAGCCTCGTTACGGAATACCCTGCCGGGGCAGATTACACGAATGGGAGGATTTTGACGCTCCATAGTACGCACCTGAATTGAGCTTGTGTGGGTGCGGAGCAACACATCGGGATTTTTCTCGATGAAGAACGTGTCCTGCATATCCCTTGCGGGGTGCTCGGGTGCGAAGTTCAGAGCAGAGAATACGTGCCAATCATCCTCAATCTCGGGGCCATCGGCTACGGTGTAGCCCAGACGAGAGAAGATTTCGCAAATCTCGTTGCGCACCAGCGAGATGGGGTGTCTCGAACCCAACTCCTCCTCGAAGGCGGGGCGAGTGAGGTCTCCACTCTCGGCAGCAGCCGTAGGAGCTTCCTCGGCGGCCTCTTTCAGTTGGGCAATGCGCTCGTTGGCACGAGTCTTCACGGCGTTGATTTTCTGGCCTAGTACTCGTTTCTCCTCGGAGGGTACGGTTTTGAACTCCTCCAATATGTCGTTCAACTCGCCCTTACGGCCGAGGATTTTCACACGGAAATCCTCGATTTCGGCAGCGTTGGCGGGTGTGAATTCTTCAATTCGATTAAGCAGGTCGTTGATTTTTTCGATTAAAGCCATAGTCTAATAAGTTTTTTAACCTACAAAATTAACAATAAAAAGAAGATTGTATATACAAAAAGAGTGTTTTTCTGACCGAAAAACACTCTTTTCCCAAAAATCACCACTTCGTGGTGGGGTTAGTTTGCTTTTGTGGGTTTCACAAAGAGGCAGGCTATACCTGCTCCGACGAGCGCAAGAGGCAATACTAACTCCGTAAACGAGATGTGAATGTTGAACACATCAATCAGCATACAGAAGGCTCCGATGCCCACAACAATACCTCCCGAGAGCCAATTCTTTGTTGCCAACAGCCACCCTCCGGCGACCATCACACCCATCTGCCACGAAAACACAATGTCATAGACCTTCATTGGCAGCAGAGCGTTGTTGTAGCACAGCCACAACAGGCCCAGCACAATCATCGCCACGCCACCAAAGCGGTAGGCGGTGAGGCGTACATCACTCACCTCCTTTTTCTTCTCTTCTTTAATCACTTCCATAATCGTATCTTTTTAGTTTGTAGGTTGTTGGCTGTGGTTGTTGGAGCCATTGGGGGTTGCTCCACAAGTGCCACGGTGGGGTAGAGAGGTGGTTGTTGTGATTGTGCGATGGGGGAGTTCAACCGTTGTGGTGCGCAGGCACTCTCCATCATTGAGTCTGTGTTCTACATTAATAATCACTTTACCGTCTTTCAGAAGAACTCTTTCGACCTCATCCTCAACACCTTCGAGTTGTTCTATGCGCTCCTCCAATATTGCCCATCGAGCCAAATCGCCCACACCGTCAAGAGTGAAAGTCGTGGAGTTGTCCCACGTATCAAAGTTATTCCAAAAGGCGTCGTCAAACTCCAAACTCTCTTCAAGCCTATCCTCCCAAGCCTCCAAGCTCTCTTCCCATTGTTCGAGGCGCTCCTCCACTTGGTATCCCCACAGGGCCCACTTGTCGGCATTACGCACGGCACCAATGCAGAGCCAAACAAAGAATATGAGCCACACAACGGCTCCAATGGCAAGTTTGCGCAGATTGACAGGTTTGCTACGCAACAACGAGAGTATAACATCGCCCACGATGCCCATAAACAACACAACGACCGCACACACAAGGCCGGCAAAAACAATGGGCGACATACCCTCAAAGGCGATCACACTTGACTCAAATGTGCCCATAGCCATAAGGGTAATGAAACCAATCAGAATGGCGAGTGCGGCCACTATCCAGCCCACAAAAAAGCACCCTAAAAGAATCTTGCCACACACAATGACGATGCGTCCGAGGGTGTGGAGTGGGGTGTTGGTGTCGGGCTGTTGGGGCCTATTGTCAGGGGTTGGGTTGGTGGTAGTGCCACCATCTTCGATAATCTCCATAATTCAGAATCTATGTTATTGGTTTTCTTCGGGTTGATGGTTGCGAATTTGGTTGATTTGGCCCACCAGACTATCCCACGACTCGTCCAATTGTCGCAGGGCTTCACGCCCATCGGCCGTCAGCGAGTAGTACTTCCTTGGCGGGCCTTGGGGCGACTCCTCCCAGCGATAGGTGAGTATGCCCTGGTTTTTGAGGCGTGTGAGGATGGGGTAGAGCGTTCCCTCCACCACAATCATCTCCGAGGCCTTCAACTCCGCAATAATCTTCGGAGCATAGGAGTCCTCGCGAGAGAGTATGGAGAGGATGCAGTACTCCAATATTCCCTTACGCATCTGCGCCTTTACGTTGTCAATGTCAATCACCATAACCCACTATTTGCGCTCGGGGATAATCAACCACATAATCAGGTAGGGGAGTATGACCGGTATGGGCAGGAAAAACGCCACAGCCATTACTACACGAATAAGCGTGGGGTCCAAGTTCCAATATTCTGCCAAGCCGGCACACACACCACCGAGCATACGATTTGTGCTGCTGCGGTAGAGTTTCTTGGGTTGTTCGTTCATCACTTCCATAATTTTGTTCCGTTAGTTAAGTTGTGTTTCTATGTTGATGTTGGGGGTTATTTCTCATTCTTGTTGAGGATAACAAGGGCCGCAATTACACCCGGCACCCACCCTGCGGCGGTGAGCAAGAGGGTAATCAGAAACGAGCCACAGCCTCGGTTGATGACGGCCAGCGGCGGAAAAATAATTGCTAAGATTACTTGCCAAACTGTCATAACTTTCTCCTTTCTTTTCTATTTGCTCCTCTCTTCCATCGGGAGGAAAATCCATAAAATGATGTAAAGCCATAGGCTCAGACCGCCGAAAACAACAAGCAACAGGGTTGCAATGCGCAATAGGGTGGGGTCGATGTTGACAAACTTGGCCACGCCTCCGCACACACCGCCGATAACCTTGTCGTTCCTACTACGCAAGAGCCTTTTTACTTCCTTTTCCTCGTCGGGCTTGCGGGTGGGCTCTTTGAGTTCTCCGAAATCCTCGGGACGACCGATGGTCTCTTGCACACGACGTACCATATAGGTATCAACCACATTTGCGGGGTTGCCAAGCCAACCACTGAAAAGGTCGGCAATGCGCATCTCCACATCATCCAGCACCTCTTTGCGTGCCGACTCTTCACACCTGGCGGCGATGTCGTCGAGATAGTCGCTCAGGATTCTGTGGGCATCGCCCTCGATTGTAAACACGGTTTGACCGATTCTGACTTTGAGTGTTGTGTTCACTGTTGTAAAAGTATTAGAGTGTTTTGTAATGCAAATATATGAAAATAATTTAATACTATGCAATACATAGTACTATAATTTTTTGCACCCACACTCCGATTTTTCTCTTTTGCAATGGGTAAGTGGATGTGCTTTAATGAGTTGGGTGAATTAAAAAAACACGGGTAACATTTTCGTTACCCGTGTTTTTCAACCACTCCCTAAGCTCCTTAAACTCTCTATTGTCCCTATCACCCTTCCCCTTCCAACACTCTCGGGTATTAAAAAAGATACCCACCAACAAGAGATGGGCGGAAAAAAGGGGAGGTTGTAAGCCTCCCCCCTTGCGATTTAATCTAACAGATTACTCTTCGACAATCTCATATTCAACATCTCCAATCTTTATTTCCTGGATGTTTTGGAAATCCACTTGCTTTCTCATAATCAAAGCAACGGGTAAATTTCCATCAGGTCTTGATAATTGTGGGAATCCAAACTTTACATCACCTGTTATCTTTTCACCTTTTTTGGTCACGACATAAGGGATTTCTACATTCTCTCCTTGTTTGCTTTTGACATAACAATCATCCATCATTTCACATAACTTTGCCAAAGATATAGTACTTGCCATAACACATAAATTTAGTTAATAATTTTGTTGAATTTTCTTTGAAACTACCAATCCATTGTTGCGTTTTACTCAAAATTGTAAGGTTTGATGTATGATTTATACTCAGCCCAATTATCGGGAAGTGTGCCATCGCCTGTCGATGTATATTGTTTATATGATGTGTATGCATCAGCGGGCACATATATTACCATCCCAGAATTCAAAGGAAAGACTCTCGTAATTGATGATGAATAAAAATAATAGCGAAACAAAGCAGGAGGTGTAGTGGGTTTGCAATACACCACTGCAAGGCTCGAACAATCAGAAAATGCACGCTCTTCAATATTTTCAACACCATTACCAATAATTACGCTCGTAAGGTTTGGGCAACCAGAGAACGCATACTCTCCAATCGAAGTGACGCTATCGGGAATAGTGATGCTTGCTAGATTTGAGCAACCGGAAAACGCCCTATTTCCAATCAAAGTAACTCCATTACCTACAACCACATTGGCAATTGGCGAAGAATTATAGTCATAAAATGCAAAAGCGCCAATCAAAGCAACGCTGTCACCAATAATCACTTTGGTAAATTTACACCCCCTGAAAACCCTATAATCGGAGGATGATGCTGATGGAATATCACAATTTATAGTCAACTCACCCGTGCAACCATAGAAGGCATCTCTACCAAACGAAGTGACACTCTTGGGGATGATGATACTTGCTAGATTTGAGCAACCGGAAAACGCACTATTTCCAATCGACACTACATTATTGGGGATTGTAATACCAATAAGACTCTTACAACCAGCGAATGCTGAGTCCCCAATAGAGATACAATTATTGGGAAGAATAATTTCCAGCAACTCCGCACATCCCTCAAACCCACTAATTTCTGTTATATTTATAAAATACTGTAGCTCATTAAATTTTTGTATTCGTGTTCCATAATATTTTTCCGTTTCTTGGAAAATGGTTCCTAAACTAGTTACCGCAGCAGCCTCCTCATACGAAAGTTTCAAATCACCATCAGTATCCCAATTCAAGACACACAATCTTTCCACCTCTTTATCCTCAAAGTGAATGATAAAGTTGGCGGTAAGGTTGAGATATGCGGAGTTTAGGCAGTTGTTGCCGTCCGACACTTCGATGGTGGCGCTGGCGGTGGATTTTTCTGTGAAGAACGCATCCCCCAAGTTCGAACCGTCAACCTCGATGGTGATAGTTCCGTTAGTGGCATCTGCCTCAAAGGCTGTGATGGGGAGGTTGATGAAGTCCACAGCACGGGTTTGGGTAGCGACAGCCTTCACCGAGAGTGCGGTTTGCCACACCTTCTCCAAGTCGTTGATTGCGCTCTTGGGCGAGATTTGGAAGTCGAGGGTGCCTCGTTTGGTGTGGTAGTCGATGGTTGCTTTGCCGTCATCGTAGGTGGGGATGTAGGTGATGGACTGAATTTGCGCCAGGAGTTTCTCGGTAATCTCCTGCAACTCTTCAACATCCACTTGCAGTTGGAGCACATTAGCTTTGAGTTGTACAATGTCTGCTTCGGCAGTTTCCATTCGTGCCTTGCAGTTGGCAATGAGTGCCTCAATGGCGGCGATGTCCGATTTGTCGATGCGCTCGTTTATGGCAGCAATCTCCTCTGCGAGTTTGTCGCTCATCTTGCCCTCGCTCTCGGCAATAGCGGCAGCGATGGCAGCGGTATATGCCTCGGTGAGTTCCTCTTTCTGCTCAGCAAGTTCACCACGCAGTTTCTCAATCTCCTCTGCGTTCTTGGTGATTGCCTCTTCAATTTCCTCAATCTGCTTTCTGATAGCGGTAATGTCGGTGGTAACGCTAGAAGAAAGGGCATTCACAAGTGCCTCCAAGTAGGTTTTCTGCGCTGCAAGTTTGCCATCCATCTCGCTCTGCAAGGCGGTGATTTTTGCCTCGGTACTCACGATGGTTGAGTAGGCGGTGAGTTGCTCATTTACCCACTCCTTCATTGAGGTTTCGAGGGCGGAGATTGCACCTTCCAACTTGGCGGTGTAGGCTGTGGTAATCTCTTCCTTTGCGGTGGTGATGGCAGAGGTGTATGCGGTAGTGATGTCCTCCACTGCTTTCTGCAAGTCTGCCGAGAGGGTTGCGCAAGCGGTTTCGATGTCTTTGGCAATCTTCTCATTGATGCGGGTTTCGAGGGCGGCAATGCTCTCGTTCAGACCCTCGATAGCACCCTCGATGGTGGCGATGGTTGCAACCACCTCGTTGTACTGCTCCAAAGTGGCAAAGGTGGCAGTCGCCCAATCCTCGGTTGCTTTCAACTCGGTATCTACATACTCTTGGAGAGTGGCAATCTTACCATCCAACTCCGCATCTTTTGCTTTGAGAGTTTCAAGCACTGCTTTGATAGCCTCCAACTCGCCATTTACGGTTGCCCTGAACGCCTCCAACTCTGCAAGGATATTTGCCTTCTCGGTGCTGATGGTTTCGGTGAGTTCGCTCTTTACGGTGTCGATTTTGGTGTTGGTCTCGGCAAGTTTTACCTCCAACTGTGCTGCCTCCGCTTCAAGTGCTTCAATCTGTGCACTCATATCGCCATCTGCCGCTTTGAGTTCGGCGATGGTTGCATTGATTTCCTCCAAACGAGCGGCGGTGGTATTCCTCAATGCCTCCAACTCTGCAAGGATGTTCGCCTTTTCAGTAGAAATTGTGGAGAGCACCTCGGTTTTCACCTCGTCAATCTTGGTGTTGGTAGTGGTGATTTGGGTCTGCAAATTCTCTGCCTCCTTTTCGAGGGTGGTGATGTAGTCCTTCAACTCCTTGTCGGTGCCATTGAGGAGCAGAATGGAGTTGTTGATTGAGGTGATTTGCTGACTGATGGTTGCGATTTGGGTGTTTTCGATTGCATCTAAACGGCTGTTGATTTTCTCGATGTCCTCATCGTAGCACGAAGTGAGGGCCATTCCCAGCAGCAGGGGAACAATGTAGAGTAGTTTTTTCATAGTAATATAAATTTGGTTTAACATATTTTGTTCCAAATCACATTACCGTAGCAACTCCTATGCGGTGGGTTATGGGCAAAAAGAAAGTGTGGAGTTGATTAGTCTATCTGAACGAAGGTTGTGGAATGACCCGAACACAAATAAACATACCCCACACTCGTATCGAATGAGTATGGGGCAGAACACCCCAAATACTATGCAATACGGAGTGACGAGTGTGTTGCTTACCTTGTGTTCTGAAAACTTCCACATTTTCGTTCAAGGACAAAAGCTAATACACTTTCATCAATAAATATGTACGCCCAATGCTATTAGGCAGTTAGGCACTACAAATATATGAAAGATTTTGCAAAAGCAACTTCGGTTTGTTGTGTAAAACCTCCATTTAGTTGTATCTTTGCCGAAAATAGAAGACCGAGATATGTACATTGCACAGCAGAAACGCAGAGAAAACATCGCCGAATACATCCTCTACCTTTGGCAGTTGGAGGATCTTTTGAGGGCCTTGAAGTTTAGCCCCGAGGCCATATACACCTCGCTCGTACAAAACAGCGACTACGATGAACAGACCAAACAACAGGTGTTTATGTGGTATATGAGTCTTGCAGGGCTCCTACAAGAGGAGGGCAAGAGTGAGCGTGGACACCTCGCCCACACGTTGCACCTCATAGGCGACCTGGAAAACCTACACCTTCAACTCCTCGAACTCCCCATCGGTGCCGCCTATCGCAACCTTTGGGCTCCCCTCAAAGAGGAGCTCCCACGCTTGCGTATCGTCATCGCCCGAGATGGCATTAGCGACATTGAGCTCTGCTTCCGTGCACTCTATGCCGCAATGCTCTACCGCATCAAAGGCGACCAAAGCAAAGCCGGAGCCATCGAGGACGTGGTGTCGCTCATCTCGCCCGTGGTGGCCCTCCTTGCCCAAACCTACCTCCAAGTGGAGCGTGGCGAGGTTGACCTGTTCGGCAAGTAGTTGTGATTTTCTTTTTGCACCTTTTTATAAAAAGCTGCACCAAAAATTTTTAGTGTAGCCCTTGCGGAGAGGTGTGAGTGTCTTGGCAGACATCTCGCCCCAAAAGTAAACAACACCCTTTCAAACGAGTTTGAGGGTGTTGTTTTCTTTCGTGGCGGCCTCTCCTGCGGAGAGTCAACACAACTCCCCGAAAAGCCAGCCATTCAAAACATTTGTTCTGTACATAAACCACATCCACTTCTCTCTTACGATATGGTAGTGGTCGAAAAAATAGCCAATGGCACAAAAAAGCCCCACTCCGATTGGGGAGCAGGGCTTTTGCTATGATGTCTTTACCGGCTGATTACTCGGTAGGGATGTTTTTGTTCACGTTCTTGCTACCAATGAGTGCGTAGTAGAGCAGGTAAACAAGGCAAGCAACGATTACCCAGTAGCTAACAAGGTAGTTGCTGGCTGCATCAACAACGGCGTTCTGCAACAAAGGAAGAATACCACCACCGCAAACGAGTGCCATAAAGATACCCGAAGCCTTCTCGGTGTACTTACCAAGGCCCTCAACTGCAAGGTTGAAGATGCCACCCCACATAACCGAAGTGCAAAGACCGCAGATAACAAGCAGTGCTGCGTTCACGGGAACCTCTGCAACACCAAAACCTGCGGTACCCATAAATACGGGAAGGTTCACGGTGTTGGCAGGATTGAGGAAGATAGCACACAATACCAAAACGAGGCCTACGGTGGAAACGGTCGAAAGCATTGCCTTTGCCGACACTTTGCTACCAATGGCAGCACCAACCAAACGACCTACAAGCATCAACAGCCAGTAGGTTGCAGCTACGGTACTTGCGATAGCCTCTGCACCGCTCTCTACATTAAGACCACCGTTCTGCAACCATTTCTGCAATACGTTGGGAATACCTACTTCGATACCTACGTATACGAAGATTGCAACTGCGCCCAGCACAAAGTGTCGGAACGACATAGGACCATATTTCTCCTTCTCGCCAGCAACAACAGCCTCGGGTTTGTTCTCGGGGATTTTGGTCAGTGCGATAACCACAAATGCCACAGCGAAGATAGCCAATGCGATAGCCATCAAGGGGAACACCTGGCTGATTCTAGCCTCAAGGATGTTGGGAACAAAAATACCCGAAAGGAAGATTACTGCGGTACCCATCAACGAGTTGAACGAACCACCAACCTGAACGAGCTGGTTACCCTTGTTGCCACCGCCACCGAGTTTGTTCAGAAGGGGGTTAACAACAACGTTCAACATACACATCGAGAAACCTGCAACGAAAGCACCAAGCAGATAGATGGCAAAACTCTCGGCAACACCCGACAAGGTCTGAATACCAACGCCTACAAAACCTACAGCAACGGCTGCCAATGCGGTGAATTTATATCCTTTCTTCTGGAGCATATTACCTGCAGGAAGACCCATACAAGCGTATGCAATGAAGTTGGCAAACACACCAAGAGTACCCATCCAGTTGGGCACGCTGAATTGGTTTTTCAAAACATCACCCATAGGCGAAGCCAAGTTGGTGACAAACGAGATCATACCGAACAACAAGATACACACGATGATTGCCGGTACGCTTGAATTTTGTTTTTTCTGATTCATAGAGCTTTGATAATTTTGGTTTATTTTGAGTTATTTGTTTTTTGCATTTTGCAAGTGAAAACCACATTCGCCCTGCGAAGGTAGTGTTTTTTTTGAAACCTTGTTTTTCTTTGCTCCAAATAATGCTAAAATAGTACACCACTTTCGGGATTTTTGCTCAATCCGAGGTGTGAATAGGCGAGTTCGGTAACCTCCCTACCGCGTGGTGTCCGTTTGAGAAAACCCTCTTTGATGAGGAATGGCTCATAGACCTCTTCGAGTGTTCCTGCCTCCTCACTCACAGCCGTAGCGATGGTGTTGAGTCCCACGGGGCCACCGCCAAACTTTTCGATAATGGCCAACAAAATCTTGTTATCCATCTGGTCGAGTCCTCGAGAGTCGATGTTAAGCGCGCCGAGTGCGTGGCGGGTGATAGCCAAATCAACCTTGCCATTGCCCATAACCATAGCAAAGTCCCTCACCCTGCGTAGGAGCGAGTTGGCGATACGTGGCGTACCCCTACTACGCAACGCAACCTCGTGGGCTGCTTGGTCGTCAATGTCGATACCCAAAATGTGTGCCGAGCGTTTTACAATGCCGCTCAAAACAGTGGTGTCGTAGTACTCCAAGTGGCAGGTGATGCCAAACCTTGCCCTTAGTGGGGAGGTTAACAGGCCGCTACGGGTGGTGGCGCCGATGAGCGTAAAGGGTGCAAGTTCGATTTGTATGCTACGGGCCGAGGGGCCTTTGTCCAACACGATGTCGATTTTGTAGTCCTCCATTGCCGAGTAGAGATACTCCTCAACGATGGGACTCAGACGGTGGATTTCGTCTATGAAAAGCACGTCGCCCTCCGAAAGGTTTGTGAGAAGACCTGCCAAGTCACCAGGTTTGTCCAACACGGGGCCGCTAGTAACTTTGAGTGTGGTGCCCATCTCGTTGGCCACGATGTTGGCAAGGGTTGTTTTGCCCAATCCCGGAGGTCCGTGGAAGAGGACGTGGTCCAACGACTCCCCTCTCATTAGGGCCGCCTTGATAAACACACGGAGGTTGTCCACAATCTTGTCTTGACCGTGGAAACTCTCCAACTCTTGCGGGCGGATTTTGTTCTCAAAATCCACATCGCTCTCTATATTCCGAATACTCGATTGAACCATGTTTTGTTCTTTTTGTTTTGTTCATCCTCCTCTGCCTCAAATTTTTCCCTCACGATTTGGCCCATACTCTTGTCTGAAATCTTACTTTCGAGCCACGAGAGGATGTCAATATAATAGAACGTCCTTCGTTCGTAGGGGTGTGTTTCGTAGGGTTTGAGTCTTTCGTAGAGTATTTTGAGTTCTTTTTTGAGGTCTATTGCGTTGATATTGCCGAAGCTCTTGAAGAACGACAGCAACACGGCTTTCATCTCGGTCATATCTCTCATCTTTACAATGAACGAATAGACCGAGCGAATCTGATAGTCGATATTAAAGTCGAGCCCTGCATCATAGAGTGCCATAAGGTTCAACATTCGGGCATAGCATTGGAGATCCCTGCGAATGTTGTGGTCCTTGACAGAGATGATGTAGGAGAGATATTCGATACATTTGTGGTAGTTGCCGTCGCCAAAGTAGAGTGTTGCCACCTTGTAGTAGAGTGGCATCTTCTCGTGGATAGTCAGACGGTTACCATATTTTTTCAGATAGGAGTCGATGTTTTTCACCAACCATAGTCCCTCCTTATATGTGCCGGCCATAATACACTTGTTGAGCTGACTGGTAAAGAGAATCTGTTGCGAAATCATCGCTGCGTTATCGTTGAGGGTGGCAATCTCTTTTGTTTCACGCTCAAATTCTTCGAGGGTGCGCACAAAGGCTTTGTACTTGTGCATCAAGTACATACCGTCCAAAACGTGTGCATAACCACGCATATAACCGTCATACATCACCTCCTTCATCTCGGGGTGGGTGTTGAAGTGGTTAACCCATTTGAGGGCATAGCGGTAGGAGAGTGTTGTGCGGTGGCTGATGTAGTAGTACCACGCCTTCACTTGGTAGAAATAGAAGGTTTCGGTGAAGGTCATCGCCTTGCCTTCGTAGGCATCAATCTTGGGCTTGAAGAAGTTTTGCAACCTATCGAGGTCCTTTTGTGAGCGTGCAAAGCCGATGTTCTGGTGGAGCGCATAGCACTGTACCGAGAGGAGCGATAGGGAAGCGATGTTGTTGACCATCGTTGATACCTCGCCCGACGACCTTGCGGTCTTGTCGGCAACGTGGCTCATCTCGCTCGAAAAACTCAGCACCTTCAACTGTCGTTGCAGGTCCACAATATCCAACACTGCCGACCACTGTTCTGTTGCTCTTGCTTTGGCTTCCACCTTTTCGAGCACCTTTTGGGCTTCGGTGTAGAGTCCCTTGTCGAAGAGAATCTTCACAAAGTCGATTTGTTCTCGTATTTGCAGGGTGGTAGAGTGTTGTACGTTGAGCAGTCGCAGCGAGGTGAGAATCTGTTTGTAGAGGTGTGCTTTGAGATTTGGGAGCTGCTGTTTGCTTATTTCTGGACACAACGATAGCACCCTTGCCTCGTCATACTGTTCGAGGGAGTCGAGGGCCGTGAAGAGTTTCAGGAATTTGGCATCCTCGTTACCATCGAGCCTTGTGGCATAGAGCTTGAAGTTGCGTTTTTCGGCCTTGCTCATCAGTTTGACAAGGTCGAATACGGCTTCGTGTTTTTCGTTTTTTTTGTGCAACTTTTTTGTGCTCATTGTTTTGCTGTTTTGTGTGGCCAATTGCTACGCCATCCTGTTGTTGTTTTATGGCCTCCGATGGTGCTCCAAAGCCCATCTGTGGCCATTGGAGGTGGGTTTTGCCCGCCAACTTACATCCGATGCCCAAACGCACCTCAAAGCTAACACTTTTCTGTGAGAACTCCACACAATTTTGTAAATTCTTTTCCCTTCGTCCACATCTTGACCACAAAAAAACGCACCCCGACCTTGTTCAACTCCGAATTATGGGTATCTTTGTGGAGACGAAAACTCAACTGAATTTAGATTATGGACATTACTCTTTTGGGCATCTTGGCCCTCATTTGTGCGGTGGTGGGCGTGGTCGGCTGTGTCGTTCCCATTCTGCCCGGTACCCCCATTTGCTATGTTGCAATCCTGCTTTGCCAATGGGCCGGAGCTGGTTTTGCCACCAACGACCTCATTGTTTGGGCAGCTATTGCTGTGGTTGTAACCCTCGTTGACACCTACCTTCCCGTGTGGATGACCAAACGCTTTGGTGGCTCCAAGGCTGCCACCCGAGGTTCAATGATTGGTATAGTGGTGGGTTTTTTTGCGGGCCCACTTGGTCTTATCCTCGGCCCCTTCTTCGGTGCGCTTATTGGCGAACTCACCCAGAATGGCAACGATAGTGCAAGGGCCTTCAAGGTGGCCTTTGGCTCTTTTGCAGCCTTCATTTGTGGCACGGGACTCAAACTTGTGGCTTCGGTTTACCTCACCATAAAGGTCATACACTTTGTATTCTAACGAGTGTATTGACACGAAAAACGCCTCTCCGAATTTTAGGAGAGGCGTTTTTGTTTTACACTAGTCCCTTGTTAGAATGGCAGGTCGTCTACGTCGTCGGCAGGGGCCGCAGCAGGAGCAGCCATAGGCTGGGGTGCGGGCTGTGCGTATGCGGGTTGAGGCGCAGGCTGTTGGGGTTGCTGATAGCCACCCTGACCAAAGCCGTTACCCTGCTGTTGGTAGGCGGGTTGTTCGCCACCCTCCCTACGACTGCCAAGCAACTTCATCTCGTCGGCTAAAATCTCTGTCGAATAGCGTTTGTTGCCAGCCTGATCGGTCCACTCACGGGTGCGAAGGCGACCCTCGATATAGATTTGCGAGCCCTTGCGAACGTAGCGATCCACAACATCTGCCAAGCCCCTCCAAAGGGTTATGGTGTGCCACTCGGTGTGATCGGTGCTTTCACGGGTCTCTCGGTTGTACATTTTCTCTGTGGTGGCGAGTCTGACACGTGCGGTCTTAACACCCGTTTCGAGGGTCCTCACCTCGGGGTCCATACCCACGTTGCCCACCAAAATAACTTTGTTAATCATAGTCTATTATAGTGTTTTGAGTAGTTCTGTAAATAATTTTGTCATATTCTTCTCCGCCAGGCGGCCATTGGCTTGTACCTCCTCGTGCGATATGCAGGTGTTCTCCATTGTGTCGGTGATAATCGACACGCCAAACACGGGGATATCCATGTGTCTTGCGGCAATGACCTCGGGTGCTGTGGACATACCAACAGCATCGCCACCGATAATCTTTACCCACATATACTCCTTGGGGGTTTCAAATGTGGGGCCGGTGAGCGCCACATAGCAACCATATTGAAGTTTGATACCCTCCCTCTCGGCAATAGCCGTTGCCTTCTCAATCAGTTCGTGATTATAGGCATCGTTCATTGCAGGGAATCGTGGACCGAGCTCGTCCAAGTTCTTTCCAATCAATGGGTTGGGAATGAGGTTGATGTGGTCGTTGATAACCATCACATCGCCCACCCTGAATGTGGAATTCATCGAGCCGGCGGCATTGGACACAAACAGATATTTGATGCCCAACAACTTCATAACCCTAACGGGGAAGACCACCTGCTGTGCGGTGTAGCCCTCGTAGTAGTGGAACCTACCCTGCATCGCCACCACCTTCTTACCTCCCAAGAGGCCGAAGATGAGTTTACCGCTGTGGCCCTCCACGGTGGATACAGGGAAGTTGGGGATTTCGGAATAGGGGATAGCCTCTACAATCTCAATGTGCTCCACTAAGCCGCCTAAACCAGTACCGAGAATAATGCCCACCTCTGGCTCAAAGGCTGTGCGCCCTTTGATATATTCGGCCGAAGCCTTGATTGCGTTCATCATAATCACTTCTCTTTCTTTGCAATTCTACATCCTTTCGAGCATACCGACAATCAGTGCCGTCATTCTCTTCTCGGCCTTTGCGCCCTCTCGTTGTACCTCCTCGTGGGTGGATTTCTGTCCGCTGAAAGCGGCATTGGTGATAATCGAAATGCCAAACACGGGCAGTCCCATATGCCTTGCAGCGATAACCTCGGGAGTGGTCGACATACCTGCCGCATCACCACCAATCACCTTGAAATAGCCATACTCCTTGGGGGTTTCAAAGGTGGGACCCGTGGTGCCCACATAGCAACCATACTGCAACTTGATACCCTTTTCGGCTGCCACATCGGTAGCCAAAGCGGTGAGAGCTTTGCTGTAAGGCTCACTCATATCGGGGAAGCGAGGGCCGAGTTCGTTGTAGTTCTTACCAATCAACACATTAGGAATGAGATTAATGTGGTCGGTAATGACCATCAGGTCGCCCACCCTGAACGAAGAGTTGATACCTCCGCTAGCGTTGGAAACAAACAAGTTCTCGATGCCGAGCATCTTCATAACCCTGACGGGGAAAACCACTTGTTCGGGAGCATAACCCTCGTAGTAGTGAAACCTGCCCTGCATAGCAACCACCTTCTTGCCTCCCAAAAGACCAAAGATAAGCCTACCTGCGTGGCCCTCCACGGTTGATACGGGGAACGAAGGTATTTCGTCATAGGGGAGTGTATGTTTGATGTCGATGTGGTTCACAAGGCCGCCGAGTCCGGTGCCGAGGATGATACCCACTTCGGGCTGAAAATCCACTTTGCTACGGATATAGTCAGCCGATGTTTTAATGCGTTCAATCATAACTTTGGTGTTTTTATCTCGTAATTTAGTTTTTCGATAAATTGTGCTTCGTTGCCATCTCGGAAGTTGATTTCGATGGGCAACACAAAGAGCCTGCGTTGCAACTCCTCGGGGATATATCTGCGCGAGGTGAGTTTTACGCCATCCTTCTCGGTGGTGATGACAATGGTATTTTCGCCGTGAGCCTTCACAACGTCGGAGATGTGCTTAATGTCGCGCACCTTGTATGTGTGATGGTCGCCAAAGGTGATTTTTTCCACCACATCAAACCTACTTTCGAGGGTTTCGTGGAAACGCTCGGGATTTGCTATTGCTGAAAGTGCTACAACTTTGCTGCCACGAACAACGGTGTCGGCAGCAACGTCCGAAAATATTGGCTTGGGATTACCCTGCTTGATGTCCGTAAAGAAGAATGATTGGTAGGGGTAGGGCTTGAGCTCCTTTTGTGCAATATTGCGCTCAATGGGCGACATTGTCTTAGGGGTCTTGGTTATCAGCAGAATGTTGGCTCTGTAAAGTTGCGAAGGAGCGTCGCGCAGTGTGCCTGCGGGCAACATCTTGTTGCGGAATGGTGGGGTGTTGTAGTCCGACAATACAATGCTCACTTTGGGGGTTAGGCTACGGTGTTGGAAACCATCGTCCATAACAACAAGATTTACCTCGGGGTGTTCCGCCTGAATGCGCTCGATGGCCTTAACCCTGTTTTCGCACACCACGACCACCGTGTTTGGGAACTTGCGTTTGATTTGTTTGGGCTCGTCGCCAACGTTGAGGAACGAGTCGTTTACCTTGACCTCGATGTAGCCCTTGGTGCGTCTGCGGTAGCCCCTTGAAAGAACAGCAATGGTGTACTGGGAAGAGAGAGTTTTGACAATAAACTCCACGGTTGGGGTTTTGCCCGTGCCTCCAACGGCCACATTACCGACACAGACTACGGGTAAGTCAAACTGCTTTGAGCGCAGAATCTTCAGGTCGTAGAGCCTATTGCGCACGGCAACGCCTGCGCCATATAATCCTGCTACTATCTCCTTTAAGAGTCCCATTTTGTGCTATTTTAGTAGTTTACCTTCGGTAGAACCACAAAGTTATCGTTTAATTTTCTTATTTCCAAACATTAACACTACTTCTCCTTTGCGTTGCGAGCGCGAGTATCCAACACAAGCGATACCAGCAGATCGGCGTTTCGGCAACTAATTAGGTAGCGTCGTCGGGTGGTGTGGATGGCTACACAATGTTTTCTGGTTGTGGCATACACACGATAGACGTGTCCGCCTTTGAGTGTAATGTAGCGTCCAAAGTAGCCCAAAAATCCACACGAACCACAGAGGGGTATCTTGTGGTCAAAACCGCAATCTCCAAGAGAGACAATATCCACAATGCTGTCGATGGGTAGGATGGTGGTGTCAAGCACACATCGTAGCTCCAATGTATCGTTGTCCAATATAATACGGGTGGGTTTGGAGAAGAGCAATAGCGTTACCAATGCCACACACAACGCTGTGGCCCACACGGCAATGTAGTATGCGCCCTCTGCACGGGCAAACAACATTGCCAACCCTCCGCCAATTATTGCTAACACGGCGAGAGTGGTCAGCCACGAGCGTTTGTCTGCCTTACCATATCTGAACGTGATTTTCATCGCTTTTATTCTTTTGTCAGCAGAGTTTCAGCTATCTTAAGGTCGTCGGGCGTGGTGATTTTCAGGTTGCTGCGTTCACCCTCATAGTATCCCAATGTAATACCAAGTCGTTCTTCCACTACCGTTGCATCATCCGTAAAGCGTGGATTTGGTTCGGTTTGGTATGCTTGATGTAACAACTCTGCACGGAATATTTGTGGCGTTTGAACTGCCCTCAATCTACTGCGGTCAATCACTTCAAATCCCTTCTCTGTGAAGACCCTGAATGAGTCTACGGCTTCCACAATAGGAATGGCCGTTCCTGTTTCGGTTGCCACAGCCACACCTCGGTCAATCATTTCCCCGCTCACCAACGGTCTTACGCCATCGTGTACGGCAACAAGGTCACACTCGCCAAGCGCAGCCAATCCGCACTTTACCGATTCAAACCTTGTGGCTCCTCCCGAGCAAACTTTATGGCTGCCCACAAGTCCTCTTTTCGCACAAATCTCTCCCCACCTTTCGTGCTGGTCACAAGGGAGTACCACAACCACTTCCGAGGCCTTGTCAAGAAAGGCTCGAAGGGTGTGTTCAAGGATGGTTTTACCCCCAATTTCAAGGAATTGTTTGGGTACTTTGGCACCCATTCTGTTGCCGACACCGCCAGCGACAATGATAACTCCTAATCTTGTGGCATTTACGTCCATCTTGTGTGCAAAAATAAGGTTAATTTTAAGGTATGTTTTAAGGTAATATCCTTGCCGTTTTACGGGCGGTTGGCTGTTACCCTAATCGATCTTTTCGAGAGCCTGCCAAAGAGCACCTTCTTCAATCTTCATTCGCACCGAATCGGTGTGAGAAAGTTTTATTTCGGAGCGGGTTTCGGGCCAGAGGTCATAACGACCAACCTGTTCCTTCTTGCGTACCTCGCCTGCCAATTCGGCCAACACCTTGGTTTTGATGTTCTCAAATGCAGCGGCATTCTCCTTTTTGATAGGCTCCACGGGGTTGGAGGGTATTTTCAGGGGGTCAATAGCCTTGCCATTCTTATAGACACGGAAGTCCAAGTGTGGGCCGGTGGAGTGTCCTGTGTTACCCACAAAACAAATCTTCTGGCCCTGCGATACACGAGTGCCTACATTGATACCTTTAACATAGCCATTGAGGTGCAGATAGGCACTCGAATAGCCATTTGTGTGTTTGATTTTCAACACATTACCTCCACCATTCTTATCCCAATACTTGGCCGTAACCGTACCGTCGGCAATGGCCACAACGGGTGTGCCTTTGGGGGCTGCGTAGTCTACGCCGTGGTGTGGGCGACGTATTTTCAAGATGGGGTGCATACGAGAGTTGGAGAACTTCGAGCTGATGCGCGTGAACTTCAATGGTGCTTTGAGGAACTGCTTACGCATACTCTTGCCGTCCTCATCCCAATAGCTCAACTTGCCACCCTGCACAAATGGAATAGCGTAGTAGTCTTTGCCTGCGTGGGTGAACTTACTTCCCCACACAGTACCAATGCCGGCCCTTTCGCCATCCACATATTTCTCGTCGAAAATGGTGGTAAAGGTGTCGCCCTCGTGAAGCGCAAAAAAGTCTACGCTCCATCCGTATATGTCTTCAATCTCAATTGCAAGCGCAGGAGGAATGTTGTTCTCCACCAAGCAATTCCACAACGAAGAGCTGATTGTGCCCGACACCTTGCGGCGCTTGTAAGTAACCTCCTTTTGCTCGGTGCGCACGCTGATGGCACTCTCCGCATCAAGCGAAATGTGTACCATGCTCTCCTTGTCCTTTTCATACACAAAGTGTCGAAGGTGCATTCCGAGCGAGTCGCTCTCGGAGAAGATGGCATATTTGTCGCCCACTTTGATGCTACGGAAGTTGTATGTGGGTTTCGCCTCGGTGGCGATACGATTGATGTTGACCTGCGAAGTGTGGCCTTCAAGGAGATGGGAGAGGGTTTGACCACTCTCCACCTTGCCTTGAAAAACCTCATATTTGCTCACATCATAGCCGTAGAGCAGTTCGACCTTTGGGGTTGGAGCCAGTGCAGTGCTGTCGGTTTTATTGTTGCCTCCGAGTTTGAGGATGCAAACAATGGCCACAACCACAGCCGAAAGCGCAATGACGGGCACCTCCCAGCGGATCTCCTTATTGAGTATGCGTATGGTTTTCATCTTCGTATTTTGTGGGCTACACCAGCGTAACCCAATGGTTGTTTTTAGTTAAGTGTGGGAAGGAACGAGTAGTTGTTGGAGTAGTAGAGCATCTGCTCGATGTAGTTGTCGGGATACTCAATCTTCACGTCCACAACCTTGCCATCCTCCTCGACAAGGGTGTAGATGGGGTTGATGAAGCCCGAATAGGGTTGGATATTGAGGGTAGCGTAGCGCTCCAAAACCTCCTTGTGCAACTCGGGATCAATCTTCACAGCATACTTCTCTATCAACTCCCTGCCGGCCTCAAAGTCGCCTTCCGATTTGATACGCTGAATCTCGTAGAGCATCTCGCCGAAGAGCTCACGCAGACGCTCGAAGTTGTTTACAACGATGTACCTCTTGCCATCCTCTACAACCCACTCGATTACATTCTCTGCCTTGCCGTGCTCATAGCACCACTCTGCAATGAGTTTGCGGTTGCGCATGTGCGACTGCTCAACGTTTTTACCCAACTCGATTCGGGTAAACTGAGTCATAATGCCATTCATGATATACTCGGCATATTGTGCTTTTGCCACCTCGAACGAGGGCACAAGGCCGATTTCAACGAGTTTGGGGTCGCCGATGTAGTAAAGACCAAACAGGTCGGCACGAGTCTCTTCGAGAGCCGAGCCATATTGTTTGAGCTCGCCACCCTTGGTGCCGGGAGCCAACTGGCCCGAGCCGTGACCGAGACACTCGTGGATGTCGGTGTGGAGGTTGTCGCCCAAGCGACCATATTTTGCGATGCGCTCGCGGTCCTCTTTACGCAGGATGAACTCTTCGTCGAAACCATTACCCCTTGCGCTCTCTGCATAGGCCTCGGTGATGTTGTCAATGGTTACCGACTTCGAGCCGTGCTCCTTACGAATCCAATCAGCATTGGGAAGGTTGATGCCGATGGGGGTTGCGGGGTAGGCATCACCTGCGAGGGTTGCTGCGGTGATAACCTTGGCCGACACACCCTTAACCTCTGCCTTGCGGTATGCGGGGTTGATGGGCGCGTGGTCCTCAAACCACTGTGCATTGTCGCTGAGGAGCTTGGTGCGGAGGGTTGCTTCGTCGTTTTTGAAGTTTACGATGCTCTCCCAAGCACCCTTGCGACCGAGGGGGTCGCCGTAGTCCTCGGTGAAACCGTTGACATAGTCGATGTAGCTTTCGGTGTCTTTGGTCCAAGCAATATTGAACTCATCAAAGAGTCGGAGGTCGCCGGTTTTGTAGTATTCAACAAGGGTGAGAATGGTCGACTTCTGGGGCTCGGCAGCTACGCCTGCGGCCTTTTCGAGCCAATAGACAATCTGCTCGATGGCTCCGGAGTACATACCTCCCACCTTGTAAGTCTTTTCGTAAATCTTGCCACCCTCTTTTACGAGTTTGCTATTCAAGCCATAGGAAATGGGGCGGGGGTCATTCTTCTTTGCCATCTTGGCATAGAACTTCTCGGCCTCTGCTTGGCTCACGCCCTCGTAGTAGTTCATTGCGGACTCTTTCAACACGTCCACACCGTCGGCCTGAACCAACTTTGAGGCATAAAGTTCGGGGTCGAAGATGGTGGGAACGATGATTTTCAGCATCTCTGCCTGCGAGGAGAAGCCATCGTTGGGTATCGTAGCAGCACATTGTGCAACTAACACGTTTTCAAAGTATTCCTGCGAGAACTCCGGTTTGAACTTGTCGTTACTATAGTGGTGGTGGATGCCATTTGCGAACCAAACCTTCTTCAAATACTTCTCGAAGGCCTTCCAATCGGCACACTCCTTGTCGCCCTGGTAGTTTTGGTAGATTGCTTCGAGGGTGCGGCGGATTGCGAGGTTATATTTGAAGTTCTGGTCGAACATAATGTCCCTACCGCTGATGGCTGCCTGGTTGAGATAGTAGATCAGCTCCTTCTGTTCGAGGCTCAATTGTTCAAATCCGTGTACTTTGTAGCGGAGAACTTTAATGTCGTCGAAGTTGTCGATTTGCCAGCGGAAATCGTCGGCTTTCTGCTCTGCGCAGGAGGTTGCTGAAAGTGCAATCATTGCGGATGCGATTAAAAGTGTTACTTTTTTCATTGTTTGTAAGTTTGAGATTTGTCCATTTGGGAACAAAGGTAGCAATAAATGTGGAATAACGTAGTTATTCGCCCAAGTTTTGGGAGTGTTTTTTACTTTCTCGGTGGTGGTGTGGTGGAAAAGAGAGGGTTGAAAGTGTAAAAAATTGCTTCTTGTGGCTCAACTTTCAAAAAAGATTTCTACTTTTGTAGGTCGTATTGTGCAAATACGACATCGAAACGAAGTTAAACTAATGGCAAAAACAAGTATGGATGATGGTTATTCCAGTAAAAATTGCAGCAGCATCAACGCTCAGCGCTGTGCCATTGGTCTATGGCTTGCGCTCGGCCGCTAACATTGAGGCCGACATTCAACTTCTTTCCCAAGAGGAGGCTTATGATGCACTTGTAGCCGGCACGGTGGATATCGCCTTGCTGTCGGCCGATGTGGCGTGTGGTCTTGCCGACACTAAAATCGTTACCGACTTCTGTATTGCACCCGTTAAGGGCTCTTCTGCCAGCCTTACCGAAGAGTGGGGTGTTGGTGTGGAGGCGCCCGTAGCTGCCGTGTGGGTGGCCCGTGAGGGTACTTCGCCAGAGGTGTTGGATGCGGTTGAGGTTGCGCTGACTCTCGGGGTGGAGCGCATCTACGAGGCCTTGATGGTACTCAATGAGTGTCCACGAATCGAGGACTACACTTTCCTCACAACTCAAATCGACTATTTGTTTGACGCAAAAAAACATAAGGCGTTGGAGGCGTATTGGAAAAAGCTTAAAAAAGCTACCGCCCACGCCAACCCGGGCTGACTGAAATAAGGAGCCGCAGGGGTGTAAGCGCCCGCTGACGGCTGTCCATTCGGACAATTTAAGGAAAACACGTTCACCTCTAAATCCGAACAGCCCAAAGATGATTACAATTTACCTGAAACAATACAACAAAATAGTGCGCGAGGCCGATATCAAACTCTTTGATGAACTCGGCTACGACGACATTTTGTGGATAGACCTCCTCTCGCCCACCATCCAGGAGCGCAAGGCGGTTGAGAACTTCATGGAGATTAACCTGCTTACTCGACAGCAAATCGAGGAGATTGAGTCAACCTCCAAATACTCCGAGACGGAGAGTGCTATTTTTTCCAACACAAACTTTTTTGTCCCTTCGCCCGACGGCTTTACCGTTGAGCCTGTGTCGTTTATCGTGAGCGAGGGCCTTCTGATTACCACTCGCAATGCTGAATTCCGCACCTTCAATGAGGCCTCCAAGAGGTTGCAGATGAACAACCGACAGTACACCACCGGTTACCACCTTCTGATTTCGATTTTGGAGGTTAGGATTGATGCGGATGCCGACTTGGTGGAGAATGTTTCCAAGCAGATTGCTGCATTGAGCAAGGAGATTTCGGTGGATGGCCACGTTGATAAGGGTGATATTACTCGTATCAACAACCTCCAAGAGCAGACCATGTCGATTAGGGAGAACATCTTTGACCGCCAGCGAATACTCTCGGGTATTCAGCGAAGCGAGCGTTTTCCTAACGATATTTACCCTCGCTTGCAGTTGATGATGAGGGATGTGAACTCACTGATTTCTCACGCCGATTTCAGTTTTGAGCGTCTGGACTACTTACAGGATACGGCACTTGGACTTATTACCATTGAACAGAACAATACCTCGAAGATTTTCACCCTTGCATCGGTGGTTTTCCTGCCCGCCACATTGGTAGCAAGTATCTATGGTATGAACTTTAAGTGGTTGCCGTTCCTCAATTGGCAGCACGGCTGGCTGGTGGCGATGGCACTGATCGTTGCCCTTTCGGGTGCGACCTATTTCTTCTTCAATCGCCAAAATAAGGGGTGAATTGCCGTGGAAATAAGGTAATATAAACTGCGGAAAACGGGCTTGATTTTTGATTTCAAATAAAACCCCCTCAATCAATTGTGGTTGAGGGGGTTGTTGTGTTTAATATTACCTTAAAAGATACCTTATTTTGTGCTCGGAAGATTTATAAATACACCAACTCTGAAAACCGAATTGCGGTTGTCGGGTACGGAGATGTGTGGACGGCCCGAAAGAGAATCCGAGACACCGTTGTGGGTTTGGGTAACGCCCATAGTGTATCGCATTTCTATACCCAAACCGAGTTTGGGAGCCATAAGGCACCTAATGCCAAGCGTTGCTCCAAAATCCCAAGGGTGGAATTCGCTCTTGTCGAACTTACCCTCTCCCAAAACGGTCCCGCCATCCAACACCGAGGGCATTTCGTAGGCGTAAGTTGCGTCCAGAAAGGCTCCAGCTTGTGCGCCAACAAGCAGTGTGATGTGCTTGGGGATAGAAATGGTGAACAATAGAGGTATGTTGAGGTAGTTATAGTCGTAGGTATAACGACTGCCTTTGTCTATATACGTTGCGCCTTGTGCCGACCAACTCGCACCGAGCTCCATACCCAATGTTGAATTGAATTTGCAGCCAATGCCAATCTCCGAATACAAGTCAACTTTGGGACTCACGCCCTCCAAACCGATTAGTGAGGAGATGTTTACGCCATCATTAACAATAAAATAGGCACCCTGTCCGAAGGTTGGGCTACTCCACAAAAGAGCCGATACCATTGCCAATGCTGCCAATACAATTTTTTTCATAATACACACGGTGTTGTTTGTCGCTTACAAATATACACAAAAAACCCGAAAGCCATCTCTCGGCCTTCGGGTTTTTGCTGTGTTGTGCAACAAGTTGTCTATTAGAACTCGTAGAATACGCCGAGTTGGACAACGCCCTGCTTGCCCCAAGCCTCGGCGGTAACTTCGCCTTTGTCGTTTTTCACTGCGGGGAAGACATTGGTCAGGCCGATGTTGTAGCGAGCATCAACGCCAATGTTCTCGGTGAGCTTGTACTGTGCGCCCAGCGCCAGCGAGAGGTCGAAGGTGTTGAAGTTGTCAACAACAGCTTCCTTGATGTTGGTGTTATCGCTGGTGATGGTCTCTGTGGTAGTGTTCAGGCCCAATGCAAAGCCCAGCTGGGGACCTACATAGGCACGGATGGGGCCAAAGTGGAATTTAGCCAAGATGGGTACGTTGATGTAGTTTGCAGCCCAAGTCTTTTTGGTGGTGGAAGAAGAGCCGCCAAAAAGATCTGTTGATGTAACAAGTTTCTCGTTTACACCCTGAGTCGAGTAATTCAACTCAACTTGGACGCCAAACATAGGCATCACCATATACTCAGCCCAAGCACCTACGTTGAATCCGAATTTCATAGACTGCGAAACATCGGCGCTGCCAAGATTAACGCCTCCCCATTCCAAGTTTCCGCCCTCTTCCGAGGAAGTTACTCCGCTGATGGTTGATAGGTTGCCACCGGCTTTCACACCGAAGTTGATTTGAGCAAACGCACCCAACGAGAGCGCCAATGTTGCTACTGTTACGATAAGTTTTTTCATCTTTGTTTGTTTTTTAGTGGTTAAATGTTTTCCTCAAAGATAATAATTATTTTATTAGGTTGTACCACGTTGTTAGAAAAATAACGCAAAGTTTACACGGTTAGTATAATTGGGCCAACAAAAAGTTGTCGCTATCCTCTTGGGCGCATATTGCAAAAAACAGAAAAGGCCTGCTTTGGCAGGCCTTTTCTGTTTTTGAGGGGGGGGGAATACCTATTTTTATATATACCCCCCCTCGCTTATTTGCCTCGTCTATCGGAGTGGCTTGATATCCTTGATTCTCAACTGCGGAGTGGTGACACCTCGATAGTGGTTTTCCACGATGGAGTAGCACACATCCACAGGCCTTCCGTTACGAATCCAATCGAAGTGGGTGGGTTGTTGGAAGGCGATGGCGCCAATGGTGGTGTTTGGTTTCTGCCTCTGTGTGAGGTCCATCTTGATGTGCTCAAAGTCGGCACCCACAAGTTTGGCATCACCTCTATTGCTTGCACCCCTGGTTGCAAACACAGGCGCATTGTTGCCTGGGCCGAAGGGTTGAAATCTCGACAACACAGCCCTAAATGAAGGAGTGATGTCGCTAAACAGCAACTCCGAGTCAATCTCCACTTGTGGTACAAGTAGGGTGGGGTCGATGTGCTCCTCAACATAGGCGTGGAACCTACGGGTGAACTCCTCCACATTCTCCGGTTTCATCGTAAGTCCGGCAGCGTACATGTGGCCACCAAAGTTTTCCAGCAGGTCGGAGCACGACTCCACCGCTTGATAGAGGTCGAAGCCTGCCACGCTACGTGCCGAGCCGGTTGCGAAGTTGTTGCTCATGGTGAGAACCACCGTGGGCTTATAGTATGTCTCAATCAACCTCGAAGCGACAATACCCACAATGCCCTTCATCCACTTGGGGTTGTAGATGACGATGCTCTTGTGGCTCTTCATCTCCTCGCTACCCTCAATGATGTCGTGGGCCTCCTGTGTTACGTTGCGGTCGATACTCTTGCGGTTTTGGTTGAACTCGTCAATCACATCGCCAGCCCTCTCGGCCGCCTCCTCATCCATCTCGATAAGCATCTCCACCGCCTTGTGGCCACCCGAAGGAGCCGCGTCGGGGTCGTTGGGGTCCACCCTCATACGGCCTGCGGCATTGATGCGTGGGCCGATTTTGAAGACAATGTCGTCGATGGTGATCTGGTGCTTGTCGAGCTTACAGATGCGGATGACCGAAGCGAGTCCCTTGCGAGGATTCTCGTTGAGTTTACGCAAGCCATAGTAGGCCAAGATACGGTTTTCGCCCGTGAGAGGTACGATGTCGGCAGCGGTACTCACCACCACCAAATCCAGCAATTTCTCCACCTCGCTGAATGGGATACCCTTCTTCTGGGCATATCCCTGCACGAGTTTGAAGCCCACGCCACAGCCCGACAGTTCGTCGAACGGGTAGTGGCAGTCCTCCCTCTTGGGGTCCAACACAGCCACCGCTGCGGGAATCTCGTCGCCCGGTAGGTGGTGGTCGCAAATGATGAAATCAATCCCTTTACTTGTGGCATAGGCGACTTTCTCCACGGCCTTGATACCGCAATCGAGTGCGATAATCAGCCCCACACCCTTACGCTCGGCATAGTCGATACCAGCTATCGACACGCCATATCCCTCCGTGTAACGGTCGGGAATGTAGAAGGTGAGGTTTTTGTGTCCTCGGCTGCGCAGGAAAGTATAGACCAGCGCCACCGCCGTACAGCCATCTACATCGTAGTCGCCATACACCATGATTTTCTCACCATTGCGCACAGCCCTATCGATTCGCTCCACAGCCTTGTCCATATCCTTCATCAGGAATGGGTCGTGGAGGTCCGACAGCCTCGGGTTAAAGAACCTTGTGGCCTCTTCGTAAGTCTCTATGCCTCTCTGAACAAGTAAGTTGGCAAGGACAGGGGGGATATTGAGCTTCTGTGAGAGGTTCAACACCTTCTCTGGCTCGCCCTGTTCCTTGATTACCCAACGTTTGTCAATTGGCATAATCTTTTAGTATTTATTTTATTAACGTCTAATTTCTCTGCCAAGTGGGCCACGAGTCGCTCTTTGACAACTGCGAGGTCCACACGCTCTCCGAGCTCGGCCTCCATAGAGGTCGCTGTGCGGTCGGTAAAGCCACAAGGGTTGATGTGGCCGAAATATCGGAGGTCTGTATTCACATTGAGCGCAAAACCGTGCATTGTTACCCAGCGGGAACTCCTAACGCCGATGGCACAAATCTTCCTCATCGGCCTTCCCTGTTCAACAATCCACACTCCTGCGGCTCCCTCCACCGTCTGACACACTATGCCCCATTCGGCCATTGTGTCAATCACGGCTCCCTCGATGGCACCAATGTAGGCTTTCAGCCCTATGCCCAACTGTTCGAGGTCCAAAATTGGATAACCCACCACCTGACCAGGGCCGTGAAAAGTTATATCACCTCCTCGGTCGATGTGGTAAAACTCCGCACCTATACTCTTTAAGAACGCTTCTGCAACCAAAAGATTGCTCTCTTTGCCACTTTTCCCAAGTGTATATACGGGTGGGTGCTCAACCAACAACATCGTTTGTTGCGGCTTTACTCCTCCCGCTTTTGCTGCTATGGCGTGGTCGAAAAGCCTCTGTTGCAACTCCCAGCACTCGCCGTAGGCCATCGTGCCAATATCAACCACATCCAATTCCATAGCTCTAATGTTACCTACTCTTGTGTCCTTACCCCCGTGCAAGCCTCCACTGCTTGGTCGGCCAAGTAGGACGACCTCACAAGGGGCGCACTTGCCACATACTTAAATCCCATCGCCAATGCCTCCTCCTTCCATTGGTCAAACTCCTCCGGGGTGACATACTTCTCCACTGCAAGGTGTTTGGCCGTAGGGCGTAGGTACTGTCCGAGGGTTACTATCTCGACTCCAGCCTCTCGCAGGTCGCCTAGGGCCTCCAACACCTCCTCGTGACTCTCGCCCAAGCCGACCATAAGGCCACTCTTGGCAGGTATGCCACTCTCGGCAATGCGCCTTAGGGTGCGGAGCGAGGTGTCGTACTGCGCTTTGGAACGCACCAGAGGGGTAATCCTACGGATGGTTTCCAAATTGTGTCCTGCGATATGGGGCCTTGCGCTCATCACAAGGTCCACAAGCTCTTCCCTGCCGTCAAAGTCGGGCAGGAGTACCTCTACTGTTGTGGTTGGATTAATAGTTTTTACAGCCTCAATAACCTGTCGCCAATGCTCGGCACCACCATCGGGCAGGTCGTCCCTGTCCACCGAGGTGATTACTGCGTGGCGGAGTCCCATTAGACGAATGGACTCGGCAACCCTTTCGGGTTCGTTAGGTTCGATAGGTAGCGGCCTACCCGTTTGTGTTGCGCAGAACTTACATCCTCTGGTGCAGATGTTGCCCAAAATCATAAAAGTGGCTGTCCTTCTGCTCCAACATTCTGCTTTGTTTGGACACTTTCCGCTACTACAAATTGTGTGCAGTCCGTGCGCCTCAACGATGTGTGCAACCTCGGCAAAACCCTCTCCGTCGTGGAGCTTGATTTTGAGCCATTCGGGTTTGATTTGTCGCCTTACCTTGTCATTCAGAACAGGCATTAAAAAATACTATTTTTCCAATTAGCGCAAAAGTACGCATTTGGTTTGGATTTTCCAAACACCATACCTATTATTTTAACACGCGTGGGTTGTTGTCAACCTCTGTCCAACAAAAAGCCACCTCCATTGCGGGGTGGCTTTGCTTTGGCGACTCACGTTTTTTTGTGGTCGGAGGAGGCTTGTTGCTGTGATTCTTAGAAGCTAATGTGCCAGCCGAGGCTCACATCGAACATCGGATTTTTCTCGAAGTCAACGGCTCCGAAACCAACAGAAAGAGTTACATTCTTGATGGCCAAACCCAAAGCCTCTCGGAAGTAGGGGCTGTCTAAACTCGAAAAGCCCAAGCGCAAATCGAAAAATGGGGTAACAACTCTTTTGCCGAGCATATACCAGCAGATGTCGCCATACAAACTCAATACCGCGTTGTCGTAATAAACATCGTTGAAGTATTCCAGACCAAAGCCCGCAGAAAAGAATCTGCCAAGGTTCCAACCTACGAGTATGGAGGTGAAATTACCCATGAGGCCCTCGTCGTCGATGCCAAAACGGAAACCCACAAGGTCTTGGTTTGTTACAAACCATTTCTCGTCACGATACCAATTTGAGTCATGGGATTGTGGTGCCGAGGCGACGGCTGGTGTTGTTGCAGTGGTTGTTTGTGCTGGTGCCGGTGCGGGGGTGTTGAAGGTGTCGCGCGTACCATTTTGGTAGTTAATGGCTTGTAAGCCACTTGTCGGCAGGCTGTAAGTAGGGCCTTCAAGGTTGTCCCACCTGCGATACTCAATCGAGCTCTCCCCAACCTTTTCTACTTTGGCAAGTATGGTGGTTCCGTCTTTGCGAACAATTACATCTTGTGCCGTGAGGGTGGTTCCGAACAGCAACAGGCCCAACAATAAAAGGTAAAATCTTTTCATTGCTCATCGTATAAAGGGGTTAATAATATGGTTGCGTTTTTTTGTGATATGCTCAATAAAAGAAAGAGTGGACTCCTCGCTCCATGGTCGGGCGAAGAAATCCACTCACTTTCTCTATTCGGGTGCCACAAGCACCCGATAGGAATCCAAAGACTACTCGTCTTTCTCCTCCTCTTGGTATGCTTTGAGAAGTTTGTCCTGAACGTCGGCAGGAACCTGCTCGTATGATGCAAACTGCATGGTGTAGCTTGCACGGCCAAGAGTCAATGCACTCAGAGTGGTCGAGTAGCGATACAACTCTGCCAGAGGCACTTTGGCATCCAAGCGGCTGTATTTACCCTCGGCGTTCATACCCATAATGGTTGCCCTACGGCCATTGAGGTCGCTCATGATATCACCCATATTCTCGCTGGGAACGAATACCTGTACGTCGTAGATAGGCTCCAAAATCTTGGGACCAGCATTGCGGAATGCCTCTTTGAAGGCGTTACGAGCAGCCAATACGAACGAAATCTCATTCGAATCTACGGGGTGCATCTTACCATCGTAGATGATAACGCGGATGTCGCGAGCATACGAACCGGTCAGAGGACCCTCGTTGAGTTTATCCTTAATACCCTTCAAAATTGCAGGCATAAAGCGAGCATCGATAGCACCACCAACGATAGCGTTGCAGTAGATGAGTTTGCCACCCCAATCGAGAGTGTACTCCTCTTTGCCCTTGATGTTCACGATGAGGTCCCTGCCGTCAACTTTATACTTGCCGGGCTCGGGCATTCCCTCATAATAAGGCTCAACAATCATATGTACCTCACCGAACTGGCCCGAACCACCCGACTGTTTCTTGTGGCGGTAGTTGGCAGCAGCAACTTTGGTAATGGTCTCACGATAAGGAATCTTGGGAGCCGAGAACTCAACATCAATCTTCTGCGCAGCCACAAGGGTTTTCAGTAGGTTGATGTGGGTTTCGCCCTGACCCTGAACGATGGTCTGTTTGAGCTCTTTCGAGTACTCTACCTTGTAGGTCAAATCCTCCTGTTTGATACGGTTGAGAATCTCGCCCAACTTCTCCTCGTTGTTCTGGTCGGTGGCCTTGATGGCTGCACGGTAGCGAGGAGCAGGGAATTTGATGGCCGAAATCTCGGCAACATCACCTGCGCCCAGAGTGTCGTTAGCCTTGGTGCCTTTGAGTTTTACGGTGCAACCGATGTCGCCCGCACACATCTCGCTAACTTTGATACGGTTCTTACCTGCGCAAGCAAAAATCTGCGAGATTTTCTCTTTGTTGCCATTGCGGGGGTTGGTAAGCTCCATACCCTCGGTCAACTTACCTGTAACTACGCGGAAGTAGCTAACCTCACCAACGTGCTGCTCAACAGCACTGCGGAATACGAAGATAGATGTGGGTTTATTCTCGTCTGCAACAACGTCATTACCCTCAACATCGGTCATAGCCTTTGCCTGTGCGGGGTTGGGAAGTACGTTGATGATGAACTCCAAGAAGCGTTTGATACCAAAGCTCTTCTTTGCCGAGCAGCAGAAGATGGGCATAAAGTCGCGACCTGCAACGCCATCCCTCAAACCCTGGCGGATTTCGTCGGGAGTAAGGTCGTTGGTCTCAAAGAATTTCTCCATCAGGGCTTCGTCGTTGATGGCAGCAGCCTCCAAGAGAGCCGAGTGGAACTCCTCTGCACGGTCAGCCTCCGATGCGGGGATGTCGAGAATCTCCACATTACCGTTGTCGTCTTTGGCCTTGTACATCTTCATTGTCAAAACGTCAATGATGGAGTCGAAGCCTGCACCTGCGTTTACGGGGTACTGAACGATTACGGGCATAATGGGCGAGTTGCTTTTCAGCGAGTCGTAAATCTGGTCCCAGTTTGCATTCTCACGGTCGAGCTGGCTAACCAAACCAACAACGGGCATCTTTGCCTCGGCAGTGTAGCGGTTGTGGATCTCGCTACCAACATCAAAACCGTTGTGGTTCATAACGAGAGCTGCGAGGTTGCACACCTTGAAGGCAGAAAATTCGCCACCGCAGAGGTCGTCCACGCCAGGAGCGTCAACGAAGTTGAATTTGTGGTTCTGGAACTCGGTGTAGAGAACAGTGGGGTAGATGCTGCGTTTCTGCTGCTGCTCCAAATCTGTGTTGTCCGACAGGGTGTTGCCTGCATCTACGGAGCCTTTACGGTCGATAATTTTGCTTTCAAAAGCAAGAGCTTCGGCAAGAGTGGTCTTGCCTGCACCCGCACCGCCAACGATAACTACGTTGCGGAGATCGTTAACATGGTAAGTTTTCATTGTGTAGTGTTTTTATGTTAGTTTTCGGTTGTTACTCTTCAAAGAGTTCATAAAGGTATAGCTATTTTTTTAATTCCACAATCAAAATGTCAGTTTTCCAAATGTTTTTTATATCTTTGTTTGCGATATGGAAGAATTTTTGAACAAAATAACCACTCTAAAAGAGTATTTGACCGGCGCACCAAAGCGTATTGCAGTTGTTACACACACCAATCCTGATGGCGACGCCATAGGCTCTTCGTTGGCGTGGGCCGAGGTTCTTGTGAGTCTTGGCCACGAGGTGTCGTGCCTTGTGCCCAATCGCTATCCTTCGTTCTTGGGGTGGATGCAAGGTGTCGAAAATGTGGTTGTGGCCAAGGAGAGTCAGGAGTTGGCGGCTGAAAAGGTTGCTGCTGCGGAGTTGGTTTTTATTATGGACCTCAATAAGATTGACCGACTCGATACCCTCACCGAGGCAATAGAGGCCAACACCACCGCTCCTCGCATCCTTGTTGACCACCACCTTTCGCCTCCCAACGATTACACGCTACAATTCTCATACCCGGACCTCTGCTCCACAGCCTTCCTTACCTATAAGATTATTGAGCAGATGGTGGGCATTGATTCCATCTCGGTGTCCATTGCGGAGAACCTCTATGCGGGCATTATGACCGACACAGGCAATTTTGCGTTCAGCACACTCACCCCCGACCTTATGCGTGCCGTGGCAGTGTTGTTGGAGCGAGGCCTTAACATACCCAAAGTTCACACAGCGGTCTATGACTCATATACGGCCGACCGAGTAAAGTTGCTCGGCTATTCGCTGTGCCACAAGATGAAACTCCTCGAAGAGGGTAGGGCTGCCTACTTGAGCCTATCGGAGAGGGAGATGCGCCAACACAACTTTCAACTCGGTGATAGCGAGGGTTTTGTGAACTACCCGTTGACCATTGTGGGTGTGAAGATTTCGGCTATGTTTACCGAGACAAGGAAGTTTATCCGTGTGTCGTTGCGTTCTCGTGGCGACGAGGTGGATGTGAATGTCTTTGCGAGGAAATACTTTGGAGGCGGTGGCCACAAGAATGCTGCGGGCGGCAAGTCGTTTGTGTCGCTGCGTGAAACCATCGAGAACTACAAAAAAGCCGTTGCAGAGTTTCTCCCCACCTGCGACCTTAAAGATTAATCAAAATCAACAAAATCTATATCCAATGAAAAAAGTACTCTTGTTGCTCGCAATGGTTGCGGGTACGGCACTCGGTGCAAGCGCACAGTATCACTATCAGGATGAAGGCAATGTGGATATGTTGCGCCCCGTGGTGAAAAAACAGTCGCCACGCAAAGAGATTATCATTCCCAACGTGGAGGGTTACAAGGTTTATAAGGCCGACCTGCACACCCACACAATGTACTCCGACGGACACGTTCTGCCCGAGGTGAGAGTGAGGGAAGCTTTTGCCGATGGTCTTGATATTTTGGCCATTACGGACCACTTTGAGAGTCGCAAGTATGCCAACGATATGCTTGCCTTCCTCAAAGGACACGTCCCCGAGGGTGAAAAACACCCCAGGGGCGTTGTGAGCGACAAGATTGACTACAACCTGCCCCACAACTCCTCGGTTAAGGCTGCCGAAAGGGCCGGTTTGCTTCTTGTTCGTGGCATAGAGATTTCTCGCGACCCTGCCACCTACGGCCACTTTAACGCACTCTTTACCACCGACAACAACACCATCAATGACAAAGACCCCGAGGTTGCCATCCGTAACGCACGCGCACAGGGCGCAATCATTATGCACAACCACCCCGGCTGGCGTCGCAAGAGCCTCGACACCCACGCCTTTGAGGATCGCATATACTCCGAGGGCCTCATTGACGGTATTGAGGTGATGAACAACAACGAGTTCTATCCCAAGGCCATTGACCGTGCCATCAATTTGGGCTTCTTTGTGTCGGCCAATACCGACATCCACGGCACCATTGCTGAGGTCTATGGCGACGAGATTCGCAACTTTACGATGATTTTGGCCAACGAACTCACCGACGAGGCCATCCGTGAGGCACTCCTTGACCACCGCACCATCGCATATTCCTATGGCACCGTGGCCGGTGAGGAGAAGTGGCTCCGCCCTCTCTTTGAGGCGTGTGTGGATGTGGAGGTTGTGCGCACCAACGACAATGGCTCACAGCTGGTTAGGCTTGTGAACAAGAGCTCGATACCCTTTGTGCTAAAAACTAAGGGTGGCCGTGAAACCCTCCTGTTGCCCTCTGCTTCGCAGAACTACACCATCCAGCCCAAAGGCCTTACCCTGACGGTTGAGAATGCTTGGTGTGGTGCGGAAAAGAAATTGACCATTGCCCTCCCTGTGCAGAAGTAACCACAAGGGATTATACACAATCAAGGGATAATATATAAATAAGGTGCACCAAGCACCAGACACACAGAAAAGGTTGGGAGTTTCTCAACCTTTTTTGTGCTCTAAGCGGCCAATCTTACTATGCTATCAATAAACTTTTCAAAAAAATCAAGATTTTTTGCAGGAGGATGCAACTTTTGGGGTAGGTTGTGCATCTTATGAGTGAAGACGACACACAAAATGCGTCAAAATATACTATGATTTCTGTCGGGGGTACATCCCAAGTAGAAGCTGATTGTGCGTGTGTTTGCTAAATTTAGCGAGAGGCTTCGAAGTGTTTCTCCCTTTAATATCTACCTCCGACGGGTTAACGGGGCATCCGATTGTGAAACGGTGCCTCGTTTTTTTTGTGTGCGTAAAGGTGGTGAGGGCCAATAAGGTAGCGCCTATTTGTCTCTTATGCGAGAGTAAAAAGGCACAAAAAGTTTGCAAAATCGGAAAATATGCCTACCTTTGCACTCACAAATCGCATCGCGGGGTAGAGCAGTTGGTAGCTCGTCGGGCTCATAACCCGGAGGCCGGAGGTTCGAGTCCTCCCCCCGCTACTAAAACAAACGGAGAGTCATTTGACCCTCCGTTTGTTTTTGCATTATTCTCATCGGTTACTTGCGTTCGTAGTCCACAAAGGCAAATGGGTGCGCAAACTCCGCACCACACTCAAACTCCTCCCTGTTCACCTCTTGCCACACAGCGGGGTCAATGGTGGGGAAGCGGGTGTCGCCCTCCACGCTCACGCCAACGTGCGTTATGTACAGTTTGTTGGCAAGGGGCATCGCTTGGCGGTAAATCTCGCCACCGCCAATCACAAAAACCTCCTCTTCGCCCTCGCACATTGCCAGCGCACCCTCCAATGATGGGGCCATTTCGCACCCTTCGATGCGCAATTCGGGGTTGCGTGTGATGACTATGTTGCGCCTACGGGGTAGTGGGCGGCCGATACTCTCGTAGGTCTTGCGGCCCATCACCACCGAGTGTCCGAGCGTAACCTCCTTGAAGTGTCGGAAGTCCTCGGATATGTGCCAAGGCATAGTACCTCCGGTGCCGATAACGCCATTTTGGGCCACAGCCACAATGATTGATATTTTTGTGCTCATCTTCTGCAAATTTTCGACAAAGTTACTCAACTCCACCCACAAATTCAAAATAAATGCCTATTTTTGTGGAAACACAAAACATTTGAGCAAAAAGAGAAACAAAACTAACTACTTACATATTTACTAATTAGCGTTTGCTATTTGTTCCAACTCTTGAAACGTAGGAAATTTCAAATTGATAACCGGAACAGATGTTGCGAATGCCCTCGTTGTGTGGGCATTCTTGTCTGTTATCACGGTTTCCTACGACCGCAAGGGTGGACGAGATATGTCCACCTTTTTTGTTTGGTCGTAGGATTGAGCGGATTGCAGACGCACAACACTCAAACCCTATGGCAAACACTACCCTGACGGCTGCAAAAGCCGCCAAGAAGGATGAGTTCTACACTCAACTCGCCGACATTGAGCGTGAATTGGTCCACTACAAAGAGCACTTTCGTGGCAAAACAGTACTCTGCAACTGCGATGACCCACGAGTGAGCAACTTCTTCAAGTATTTCACATTAAAATTCAATGACCTCGGGCTCAAACGAGTAATCGCCACCTGCTACAAGAGCCAAGATGTTGATTTGTTCTCGATGAACGCAAGCGAGCAGGCGGTCTATCAAATCTACGATGGCGACAAAGATGGCAACAATATGCCCGATGCGAGCGAAATAGAGGTGCGACCTCTCAAAGGGGATGGCGACTTCCGTAGTGCCGAGTGTATCGAACTGCTCAAACAGGCCGACATTGTTGTTACCAATCCACCATTCTCGCTCTTCCGTGAGTATGTTGCCCAACTGATTAAGTATGATAAAAAGTTTGTGATAGTGGGACACCAAAACGCCATAACCTACAAAGAGATATTCCCTCTCATCAGGGATAACAAACTCTGGTTG
>JAGBGK010000048.1 GCA_017936005.1 Tidjanibacter sp. | reverse complement strand
TTCCATTTTCCATTTTCCATTTTCAATTTTCTCTCCGTGATTACGTCATTGCGAGCCACACAAGGTGGCTCTCCATTCCGTGATCACTTGGTGGGGGAAACTAAGATAAAAAAGGAAAACTCGTGCTCAGCACGAGTTGTTTTTCTGCTTCATCAAAGGCCTTATGTGAGTAAACTCCCACGGCCTTTAATAAAGCAGAAAAGCCACTTGCAATGCAAGCGGCTTTTCCTTTTTTATCTTGTCGGGGTGAAGTGATTCGAACACTCGACCCCCTGCTCCCAAAGCAGGTGCGCTAACCGGACTGCGCTACGCCCCGAACTTAAAGACGCCACAAAGATAGAGGTTTATTTTTGAAAAACAAGCGTTCGGCGGCGCAAAAATGAAATTACACACTTCGGAAGGTGTCGCACGATGGGTTGCAGTAGTCGGTTTACAGCCCCCGGAACATATCTCATTCGCCCCCTATATAGTGCCCTGAGGCTACCCCTCGCCACTCTCTCCGCACTCCACAGCACACCCCATCGCACTGCCCTGTGTTGCCACTTCTCGGGCAGTCCATAGAGGTCTGTGGCTACACCCGCAGGCATTACCGACAGCACCCTAACGCCCCGTTCGCGCATCTCACGCCCGAGCGCACGCGTGTACATATCAATATACCCCTTCGTGGCACTATACACTGCCAAGCCCGGCCACGCCATATTGGCCGCATAGGACGACAGGTTTACAATCGCCCCACGGCCCCGCTCGGCCATATCGGCCCCAAATAAGCGGCACAGCTCCGTGGTGGCCACAACGTGCAGTTGCAACATCTTCGCCACACGCTCCTCGGTCATCTTCATCTGGTCGCAGTAGGCAAACATACCTGCGTTGTTTATCAGTAGGTCAATCGCCAACCCACGCCTACGGCACTCCCCGTAGAGCCACTCTGCGCTCCCAGCCACCGAGAGGTCGCACACCAAAGGTACCACCTCCACAGTACCCTCCGCACGCAGGCGTTCTGCCACGGAATGGAGGAGCTCCTCGCCTCGGGCGACAATCACAAGCCTCGTCCCATTGCGGGCCAACTCGCTCGCAAAGGCCAGGCCGATACCCTTCGTTGCACCCGTGATGAGCGCACGTTCATAGTGTTTCTTCAAAGTCTGTTTCATAACTGCAAACAAAATTACGAAAAAATTTCGATAAAGTGTTGCAATTAAGAAAAAATGCCCTACCTTTGTGATATCAAACTAATATCATTTTGAATTGCAAAAACAAAACAAATAACCCCTAACTAAAAAAACTTTATCGCTATGAAAAACGCAGAATGTAGATTTGACGGTTTTAGGATGAACGGCTTTGTGGGCCTTCTGATGTGCTTGGCAATTATGGGCTTGTCGGTGTGGCTGTTGGTGCGAAATCCCTATGCTTGGCAGAATATTGTGGGCTTCTGTGTGCTGCTGCTCGTTGGATTTATTATGCTCTTTGGACTGATGACTATGGAGCCCAACGAGGCCCGTGCGATGGTATTCTTTGGCAAGTATAAAGGCACCTTCACCGAGGCCGGCTTCTATTGGGTAAACCCCTTCTACACTCGCAAGAAGGTGTCGTTGCGTGCTCGCAACCTCAATGCCGATGCCATCAAGGTCAACGACAAGACCGGTAACCCCATTATGATTGGCCTTGTGGTGGTGTGGAAACTCAAAGACACCTACAAGGCACTCTTTGAGATTGACTCGCAGACTATGGCAGGTGCGCAGGATGGCAGTGGTGTTGCCACCGTTGGTAGTCGTATGAATGCCTTTGAGAGTTTTGTGCGTGTGCAGTCGGATGCTGCTCTGCGTCAGGTGGCCGGCCGCTATGCCTACGACACCACAGGTGAGGCTGAGGAGGTTACGCTCCGTAGTGGTGCCGAGGAGATTAACGACTTTCTCAAAGAGACGCTCAACGATAGACTCTCCATTGCAGGTATTGAGGCTGTGGAGGCTCGCATCAACTACCTCGCCTATGCTCCCGAGATTGCTGCTGTGATGTTGCGTCGTCAGCAGGCCGATGCAATCATTAGTGCGAGGGAGAAGATTGTGGACGGTGCTGTGGGTATGGTCAAGATGGCCCTCGAAAAACTCTCCGAGGAGGGTGTTGTGGAACTCGACGAGGAGCGTAAAGCTGCGATGGTGAGCAACCTGCTGGTTGTCCTCTGTGCCGACGAGAACGCACAGCCCGTGGTAAACACCGGAACGCTGTATAACTAAATTGACAATTGAAAATTGACAATTGAAAATTGACAATCAACCCTCGCCTAAGTTAGGAGAGGGTGGCCGAAGGCCGGGTGAGGTCTGTTTAAGGGCAGAAAGAGCAGAAAGAGCAGAATGGGAAATATTTACTAATTACTCTTTACTAATTACTAATTGAAAAAAAACGTTAGACGTTAGACGTTGGACGTTAGACGAAAACTTATGCCAAAGGAAAACACCACCAAGAGTTTTGTGCTGCGAGTTGACAGCGAAACGTGGGAGGCTCTCGAAAAGTGGGCCGCCGACGAGTTCCGTAGTGTCAACGGACAGTTGCAGTGGATAATTGCCGAGGCACTGCGCAAGAGTGGGCGCAAGAAGAAAAAATAACACACACCAAAAGGGTGAGGCCTGCACCCCGAGTGTGTAGCCTTGCCGCAATATCCCCAATTCCCCAACTTATCAATAACGACCGCCTTTCGGCCTGCTCTCCACAGAGTGGGCCGAGGGCATAAAACAGAGAGAAACAAAAGACATTGACGATATGAAAAAAGCAGTTATCTACTCCGTGGTTTTGTGTGCTGTGAGCTGGATTGCAGCACTTGTGTTCTGCAACGCAACGGGCTTTGATGGTACCCAGATTGATGTGGCTATGCGTAGCTCCTACACCATCTTTGCCACCGCCTATATGTTTCTGCCAATGATTGTTGCGCTTGCGATGCAACTCCTCTGTAAGGGCGACAAACCTTTTGATAACACCTTGGGACTCTTGCGCTTCCGCCCCCGCTGGTCGTGGTTGGTGGGTGCGCTGTTGGTGCCCGTGTCGGTGCTGCTGTGTGCAGGCGTTGCTTCGTTGTTTGTGGAGCCCGTGTCGATGGCCGAGAGTATCCGTATGCAAGTTGCAGCTACTCTGGGCGACACTCCCGCAGCGGAGGAGGCCTTGAAGGAGGTTATGGCTGTTCCCTCGTGGGTGATGGGCTTGGGTGCCATCTTGTCGGGCCTTGTGGCCGGTGCCACCATCAATGCCGTTGCTGCCTTTGGTGAGGAGTATGGTTGGAGGAACTACCTCGTGGGTGCCCTGCGCCACCAGAAATTCCTGCCCGCATCACTCTTCATTGGTGCCGTGTGGGGCATTTGGCACGCACCAATGATTCTCCTTATGGGCCATAACTACCCCAACGACAGACTCTTGGGCGTGGGCTTAATGGTTGTGATGTGCATTCTGCTTGGAGTTTTGGAACTCTACTTTGTGATTAAGAGCGGTAGTGTCTATCCTTCGGCTATCATCCACGGAGCCTTCAATGGTATCAGCGGAATGACTCTGCTGTGGTTCCCCACGGGCAGTGCTACCACAACGGCAATGACGGGTGTGGCAGGCTTCGTAGCTCTTGCCATTGTGATTGCTGCCTTGTGGCTCTACGACCGCAAGCACGATAGGATTTTCTGCTCTATTGTCGAGCAGAAATTGAAAATTGAGAATTGAGAATTGAAAATTAAGGTGCGCCGTTGGCGCAGAGTTTTATTTTCTTTTCCACTATTTCTGCTCTTTTTGACAGACCTCACCCGCCCGTTGGGCACCCTCTCCTAACTTAGGCGAGGGTAAATTTTCAATTTTCAATTTTCAATTTTCCATTTATAAAGTCGTTAGACGATAGACGTTAGACGTTAGACTAAAAAAAATATGCAACTTCTCTACCGTAACCGCCTACATTGGGCCGATATTGTGATGTTCATCGGCATCGGCCTGCTACTCCTCGGCTTTGCCATTTGGGGACTCTTCAATATGGACTTCTTCGAGCCAGAGGATAGGCCCGCACCCTATATTCTGCTGGGTGTGGGAGTGCTGACCATCGGACTTGTTGTGGTTTTTATGCCCCGCTGGGTGGGTGTCAACAACGACTACCTCGTTGTGCGTACCTCTCTCAGAGCAATACGCATCCCGCTGAAAGAGATTGCCTCCGTTGAGCCGTGCCACTACCACTCGCTGGTACGCTCCTCGGGCGTGCGCTTCGGCGGAGTGCAGATGTCGGTCGGCAAGTACTACAACCGCCTTATGGGCTCTTTTGAGATGTACACCACAAGTCGCTCCAATATGGTGCTTGTGACCACACTCACGGGGCGCAAAATCATCATCAACTGCCCCATTGACCGCCTGACGGAATACCTTTCTTGTAAGCGCGTGCGTGGATAGTGGGCGTGAATAATGGTGTTTTAGAGGGGTGCTTGGAATGATAAAATGTTTCAAAAGTTCAAATTGATATAAGAATCTTTCAAAAGGGGATAGGTCTGTTTGAGGTTTAGGAGCGAATTGATACTTTTGACTCTGTCAAAACGAAAACCAAATTCAATCAAAATTAATCCTAAAACCAAAAAAAGACTTATGAAAAAGATTCTTTATGGCGTAATGGCAATTTTTGCCGCTGTTGCCGTAATCGGTTGCGAGCCCGCAAACGAAACTCCCACACCCGAGCCTAAACCCGAGCCAACTCCTGATGTGGAGACCATCACCGTTACCTACTCGCCCACCAGCGTTAACCTGCTCAATAAGGTAGGCGACAGTATGGAGATTATGGTCAGCGAGCCCGACTTTACCGTTACCGTTCCCGCTGCCGATACTTGGTTGGAGGCCACCAAGAATGGTGCTTTTGTAACCTTCACCGTTAAGGAGCTTAACCCCACCGCAGAGGTACGTACCTCGAACGTTGAGTTTGAGTTCAGCAAAGAGGGTGTTACTCCCAAGAAACAGACCTACACCGTAAGCCAGGAGGCAGGTAAGGTTGAGGTTCCCGTAAATCCCGTTATCGGTACTGCCTATGATAAAGATGGCGTGAAGGGTGTAATCTTCTGGGTGGACCCCAACGATGCAACCAAAGCAAAGATTGTTTCGACCGTATGCTATGGTCCCCAGAACTGGTGCAACCCCGGCTTTGAGAGCGTAGAGATTGCCACCACCGAGGACGATGGTAAGGCTAATATGGAGGCTATCAAGACCGCTGCCGGTGAGAACATCGCCGAGTTCCTCTCCTACCAGTCGTGCAAGACCGAGGGTGAGGGTTGGTACCTGCCTTCGAGGGTTGAGTTGGAGAACCTTCTCAAAGGCTACTATGGCGTTAACGACCTCACTTTGCTCCGCAACGACAACTGCAAGAACCCCTCGCATATGGCTGACCCCACACTCTGCCCCGAGGGTGCTGCTGCACTTGCTGCACGCGACAAGTTTGAGGCTGCCCTGATTGCTTTGGGCGGTGCCAAACTCAACCAGGAGGAGGATACCCACAACGATGGTACTACCTATATGACCAGCACCGTAAATACTGCCAATACCACACAGGTTGGCTACGGTTGCACCGGTGGTCCTCGTATCTCGAATGCTGCAAAGAAGGCTACAAGCCCCAAACGCTACACCCGTTGCATTATGGATGTAACTCTCGACAAATAAGTCGGTAGAGATATAGACAAAACGAAAGCCTCGGTCCCGTGTGGACCGAGGCTTTTTCTATTACGGGGAGTCGTAGCAGCCCCTTTGAGTTGTTGTCGTTCCTCTACCTCAAATCGAAGTGCTGAACACACCTTGCACCACGCTTGGAACCTGTCTTGGAGCCACCGTTGGTGCTGCTCTTATAGACCAAAACATAGTAGGCATCCTCCTCGTTAATCTCGGTGCTGGTCCAATAGCTGTCGCCGTTGCTCGATGCCACATAGGCGTTGAATGGGTCACCACCATTGGCAGCAAGGAAACTCTCAAACTCGTTCCTCTTGGCCACCTCTGCGGCGGTAGGCACACCTTTGGTTGGGGTGAGTCCACCGTTGTAGAGCAACAAGATGTCGTTCCACTCATTCAAGGCTGGCAGATACCAACCTTTGCCGTGGTTTTCGGCCATTGTGGCGCAGTAGTTGAATGCGGGATACTCGTTGAGGAACTCAATCTTCTCCATATTCTTGCGTCCGTCCAAGCGGTCTGTCATACCCGTAACCTGGAAATCGATACTCCACTGTGCGGGCATACCATAGGCCCTTTTGAGGCTCATTACTCGGAAGCCTGCATCGGCTGCGGCGGTGCTGACCCAATAGACCACGCCCGCACCATAGAGGTCGCCCACCTTGGGGAGGGCAATCTCACCGGGGCCTTGATAGACGGTGATGGTTTGTGGGGCGGTGATGTTGTCGTAGATGCCTGCCACGATGGTGATGGTAGCCACACGATTGTTGCTGTACTCGTTCTTCTCCACCTCTACCACAACTTTATTGTTGTCCACTACCGTTGCCGAACACCAATCTCTGTCAACCTGAATATCGAAACGGTCCATATTCGACTTGAACTCGAAGATGACCTCTTGTTTTTCTGCATTCACGGTATGCGTCTTATCGGAAAGAAATTCGAGCTTTGCTTCTTCGTTATAGGGATTTGGTTTTTTGACATAAATGGGCTCCGGCTGGCTACAACCGGCCACCATCACTGCCACCACTGCGGCGATGAAAATATGTGTTCTTTTGTTCATAATAGTCTATCTTGTTGTGTTACTATTTGTACTCTTCGAGGTCGAGAACGGGAATCCAACCACGGCATTCGCCGATGCGTCCGAATACCCACTCCATCTGTTTCTTGGCGGGGTCGCTGTATGCGATGTGATCCTCTTCGATGGGGTCGCTGGGGAGGAACACTTTGAGAATCATACGTGGCACACCGGCATCGGGGATGAATATGGGGGTACCGTCGCCAATGTTGGCATCGTTGGCAAAGCCGCCGAAATAGGGTAGTGCATAGAGCAGATAGACGGTGCCGTCGCCCCTGTCGAGGTAGTCCGAAACGGCCACGTTCTCGGCCCTGCTGATACCGCTACGCACTTTCAACTCGGCCCAGGGTTTGGGGTCCTCGGCTACCACTCGGTACTGCACGGGAGCGTCGCCAACAACGGCCTTGGGTGTGAGGTCCACACGGAAGTCGTCGCCACAGAGGGCCATCATCTCGGGGTCGTTGACATTCTCCTCATAGATCCATCCCGACTGTCCGCCCTTGTCGGTGCCGAAGCTGAAACCGAAGAAACAGCGCTTGCCGTTGATGGTCCTCTTGGAGCCTACGTTGACCTGCACGCCCTGTTCGGGGTAGAGGATGGTGGAACGCACGCGGCCCGAGTAGCCGTCAATGACCTGCGAGCCGGGTTTGAGCTTGAACTTCACAACCTTGCCCGAAGGGTCGGTGATACGGTTGCCGGCACGTCCGTGGCTGTCGATAGCTTTCTTGTTGCGCGACAGAACGATGTCGTAGAAGGGACTTTCGGCGGGAGGTGTACCGTCCGAAACACTCGCCTGCACCTTGTGCAGATAGGTCTGCTCGGGCAGGAAGAAGTGGAAATTCTCGGTGTTGAGCGTTACCACCCTCTTACCGTTGGGCAGTGTGGCCATAGGGATGCCGTTCACACCTCTCGAATCGGTACGCACGCCACCGAGGGCCGAAAGTTTGAAGTTGATGACACGATTGTCGGCACCAAATGGAGGAGTTTGCAGGTAGGCATTTTCATCCTCGGGGATGTTGGCTTCCAAGTGATATACGTTGTCCCCAATGTGTGGAATGTTGTAGTTGCCTCGTGCGTGTACCAAGACGAGGTGGTCGAATTGTGGACGCTCGATGGGTACCTCGAAGTCGAAATCACGCTTACCGCCGTTGACGTTGGTGGCCGTAAAACGAATGGTTGCCACACCGGTGGGCGCATTGGCCACAAAAGGAATCTCGAACTTACCCTCGAAAACAACCTCCTTGCCATCGCCTCCTGCGGGGGCATTGAGGGTGGTTTGTGCAAAGACCTCGTCGTTGAGGACAACCTGTGCTTGGAGCGTCGAGATGGCTGCAAAACGGGAGGTTACCTTGGCCGAGAACTCAATGTTGTCGGAGAGGAGGTAGGCCTCTTGAAGTGGGGTGGTGAGAGTCAGAGCGAGGGTGGGGATGTAGTCCTCCTGCTCGTCGAGGTGGATGACCTCGGGTGCTTGCTCACACGAACTCAACACAAGTGCAACGGCTGTACATAGTGCTGTGATTGTGGTTGTGAAAGTTTTTTTCATGAGGTTTTTATTTGAAGGTTTTTATTTGTTTGAGTTGTCGGTTTTATGCGGTTATGCACAAATATAAATATTTGTGTCGAAGGAGAATGTGCCCCTCGGGGGTTTTGAACGGCTTTGTTATATTTTCGCAATTCTCTTACATTTGCCTCCACTTCTCCGACACCCAACAGGGGAATTGTGGATTTGATTTTTTGAGTTGTTTTTCTATCTTTGCCCCGACGATTAGAATAATTAGGTGTACACTATGGCAGAAAAATATATCGAAAAACACACCATTGCTTGCTATGAGGTTGATAGTATGCAGACCCTTCGCCCTGCGGCACTGCTGGATTGGATGCAGGAGGCGGCAGGACGTAGTGCCGACACTTTGGGTTTTGGCTACGACGACCTGATTGGTTCTTCCACCACGTGGGTACTCTCTCGCACCCACGTCCGTTTCCACAACTATCCCAAGTGGCGTGATGAGGTGACATTGAGGACGTGGCACAAGGGGGCAAGCAGGCTCTTTTATCTGCGTGATTTCACCCTCCACAATGCCGAAGGCGAACTTTTGGCCGATGCCACCACTTCGTGGCTCATCATTGACGTGAACACCCACCGCTTGGTAACTTCCCGCAACTCCGAGTTGGCCGAGAGTGCCGAGAAGTGCGTTAAGGAGGATGCCATTGTGGAGCCTGCCGACAAGGTGAGTGTGCCCGCAGGTGTGGAGTCGCAGTTGATTGGTACCCACACGGTTGCTTGGTCGGATGTGGACTATGTGGGCCACGCCAACAATGTGAAATATTTGGTCTGGACGATGGATGCGCTGATGGCGGCCGGACTCTGCACGGGCGAGTTGAAGGATGTGATTATTAACTACGATGCGGAGGTGCGTGCCGGTCAGCAGGTAGAGCTCTACTACACCGCAGCGGAGCAAGGCGTGTGCTACATTCAGGGCAAGGTCGACGGCCGTGCCCACTTTGCAATGCGCCTTACTTTTGAGTAGGCTTTTGTTGTCAGACAAAAAAAGACGCTCGGACATCCGAGCGTCTTTTTTTTTGTGGTCCAACGTCCAACGTCGACCGTCAACCGTCGACCGTCAACCGACTTTTGAAATTGAAAATTGAAAATTGAA
>JAGBGK010000047.1 GCA_017936005.1 Tidjanibacter sp. | reverse complement strand
GTGTAGGTATCTTTGTCCAAAGCGGGCATCTCAACCATAAATGCGGGGAATACCTCCTGCTCCAACACCTCGCGAGAGATGGGGAACTCGCCTTTCATAAGAGGATTCCACTGCTCCAAACCGTCAACGGTCTGAACATAGGTTTTGATGTCCATCTTACCATCGCGGATTTTGGTGTTGTTGATGTCGTTGGCACGGCTGATGATGTAAATCTCATCGCTTGTGCGCCTCCAAACTTTCTCGGGCACAGGCACCGAAAGGCGAGCCATACGAGCGTGTGCAGCCTCGAAGTTCTGACCGAAGGAGCGGAACTCAAAACGGGGTTTCGAGATTGCTCCGATTTCCATTTTCTCTTTCGACATAGTCTTTTTACTATATATAATAAATTGGTATTAAAAGGATGGCCCCACCCCAAGGAGGAGCGGGGCCACCAAAATCAGATCCTGCGTTATATAAAACTTACTGTTTTACAGTTGCATCGTCGGTACCCTCAGTAGCGTTAACTGCACCGGGAGTAGCAGTGGTTGCTTTCCATTTGCCGGTGCCATCGGGTACACGGCTCCACGAACCTGCGTTGGCATCCAAACCTTGGTCGCCCCATACTGCACCTTCTGCAGGCTCATCACCACGCTGGAAGGTATCAATAATCTTGCCAGTAGGATCGCTAAGCTCCATCAGCACGTTCTTCTTTGCCGAGAAACCGGTCTGCAAACCATTAGGAGTGGTTTTCTTTGCACCCAAGATGAGGTAAACGGATTTAGCAGCAATCTTGTCGCCAGCCTTACCCTCCCACGAGAGGTCGCCACCGTCTTTCTCAATCATAACACCTTCGAGGCTCAACTCAACGTCGCCGTTGTTGTAGAGCTCAACGAATTTCTCGTTGTCCTCACCTGCACCGCAAAGCTCGTTGAATTTGAGTTTGCTGTAATCACCAGCACCACCTGCGGGGCCATCGTTTTTGTTAGGATCATCACACGAAGTGAAAACCAAAGCAGCAGCTGCTGCCATAAGAATAAGTTTTTTCATAGTTGTTTGTGTTTAATTTGGTTAATTATAAAGTGTGTTTTGTTTGTGCCCATTCTTGATTAGAATGCAACCTGGAAACGGCAAGCGAGCATATGGTAATCTACACCGCGCGATTTCGAATTCTCGGCAATACGCCTTGCGTTCTTGGTAGGCTTGTTATTGGCATCGTAACCGGTGTTTGCCTTACCCTTTGCGGTAGCATACTCGTCCTGATCGTTGAACTGATAGTTAATCATCAGTTTTACGTTCTCGATGGGGAAGAAGTTCAAACCGAGAGTGTAGGCCCAAGCCGAACCACCCATATAAGCATCGCTCATATTGAAGTCGCAGTACTCTACACGAGCACAAGCCTCAACATCACCCCACTTCTGACCACGTTTTACACGGGTGTATTTTGCACCACCTGCATCGTAGTTCTGTTTGCCACCAAAGAGCATATAACCTGCCTGAACATACCAACCATCGGCGGTCAAAGCATTGTTACCAAAGGTCTCGTCCTGATGAGCAGTGCGAGCAATGTAAGCTGCCTCATAGCGAAGACCCTCATAGTGGCCTGCCAACTCAACGGTCCAAGCAACCTCGTGGTCCAAACCGTGAATATTGTTGGTATCAAGATATTTCTTGCGGTTGATGTTGGTACCGTTACGAGTGCTGTAACGAGCAAAGCCCCAAAGTGCATCTTCCAAATCACCACCGGTGGTCTTGGGCTCACGATACGAAATAGCAGCACCAATGTGCAACGAACCATTGTCCATCTTGTGCAAGGGGCGGAATACAACCTTACCGGTGTAGCTCAAACCCTCGTTCATACTCTTGTCTTTGTTTGCATCCTCCATCAAGGTCTGTGCCTCTGCATCCTTCAACTCAGGACCAAACACACCTGCCGAAGCCCAAATCAGAGGAGAGTCATACCTGAAATTGATACCCAAGTGGCGCGAAGGAGCCAAAGAGGTTACCATAGGACGCTCCATAAATTGGAGGTGGCGGCTGGTGGTGTTGCGCTGGATGGAGAAGTTCTCCTTGAAGTTACCCATCTTAATTTGCAGATTCTCAATACCATCATATTGAAGAATAGCATCTTTGATTTCGGGAACACCGCTTGTCCAATCGGTATCGAACTCACCATACCAATTCTCATCAATCTGGGTTTTAACAGCAAAACGGGTACGGCGAAGACTCATACCGTTTGCAGGACTATAACCGGGGTTAAGCTCCTTGTCGTAGCCAAAGAATACAGCTGCATCGCCCTGAATACGAACATCGAACCACATTTTGTAGTTTGCCTCTTTGTTCTGGAATACGAGGATACCATCCTGTACACTTGCATTAACAGGAATAGAGGTTACCTTCTGACCATACTGGTTCACCTCGGTTTCTTGTGCCTGAACGCCACAAATGGTTGCGAGCGCAGCGGCTGCGAGTAAAAATAATCTCTTCATAAATTTGTTTGATTTGGTTTGTGATTTAGGTTTATTGTTTTGTATTTTCGCCCCTCAAAATCTGGTTTAGCGTAGTTGTTATCTATGCAAATATACGAACGTCATCCCAAATAAACAACAAAAGTTAACATTTTGTTAACAAACAATTCTCGACAGGGAATTTTCACAACTACAATCCATAGGCCTTGCGAGCCCATTCGGTCTGGAAATACCACAACATCGTGATGGGCGCAGTGATTCTCGGCAGGTAGCAGCTCAGTCCGCACAACTTCACGCTCTCTGCCCCATCCTTGGGTTGTATCACACCATAGCCATAGGAAGCAAGGCCATCACTAGAATAGCCCAGCGAGGTGATCTCGTCCGTGTTATCCGCAAAGACAACAGCCTCACTGAGCGCCACCCTAAACGCCTCAACCTCTGCAACATTACCCTCACCAGCAAGCTGCTCCACAAAGTCTTTCAGGTCATAGAATCCTGCAGGTTTCATCCTATCGAGCACCTGCACCTTCTTCTCGTCAACATTGGCGGAAATGAAACCAACCACCTCCGACTCGCTGGTAAGCTTACCCATACTCACCTTACGCCACACAGCGCTCACACTCTCCGTCAGGGCCTCCAACTTGGAACAGTCTATGAGCGACACCGCAGCCGACTCCGTTACGGAAAAAGTTCTATCGTTACGATAGACATCCATAATCTTCTCACACACAGCCTGCAAGCTGTGGTTAGGAGCCATAAGCAACGGAATGATATCTTGGTAGGGATAACCTGGCCCCATCACCTCAACAGGCGACGCTATAACATAATTGGTGTGATTTCGCAACTCATAAAGAAATTCCAACGAAGCCATAAAACAAGCATCGAAGACGATGTAGTCGAACTTAATGGGACTAATACCCTCAACAAATTCGGCCGTGGAGGTGAAATTATTAACATCTCCATCATAACCCATAGCCCTCGTAAGAGGAGCCTCGGCTGCAAAGAAACCAAAGTCGTATTCATCAGCCACCGTCGCATTTGTTTGCGGTGTGTTAGTTGGGCCAAATGGGTGGTTTTTCTGGCTGTTATATGCCGTACCGGAGTCGGGTTTAGGGAACCAACCCGAGCCGTGGCCTGCGTGAACAAGGCCATAGGATTTGCTCGGAACAAGAGTTTTAATATCCTCAAACACGGCCTTCATAACCGCGGGAGTTGTGGAGGTCTGTTCGGGATACTCTTTCAGCACTCGTGTATGTTTAATATAGTTACCATCTCCATATCGAAGATAGCTCACCTCATAGAGTTTTGTCGAGGTTGCAGTATCAAGATAGATAACAAGCCGAGTCGACGGCATTGCTCCCACCATACCAACCTCCGCATCATAAACATTATTGGTAATGTGCGGAGAGAGGTTATTGTTTGCATTCAGATACATCACAAGCGTGTGCTCCGCCACACCACTTTCCAACTCATTGTCCTGTTCCGAAAACTCACAACCTCCTAGCGCAAGAGTAATCACTCCCACACACAAGGCCATCAAAAGCCCACGCAATCCATTCCAACCTACCTGTTTTATCACTCGTTGCATTAATTTATAGGTACATTATTAAGTGTCCACCCGCGCTTCTCCTTTGTGGGTTGCGTATCGGGTTTAGTCCAATAGATTCTCGAAAAATCAAAATAATATCCCTGATTACCATACCGGTCTTTCATATCAAGGAATATAAACTCGGCCGTGCGAGAAACCACCTCCCTACGCTTGATTTGTTGTCCACGAGCATAGATAAGGTCGGCAGCGTGGCCAAACGAAAGGACGTGCATCGGAGAGTTCTCCTTTACGCCCGTTCCGGAGCGTTCAATGGTCGTCAGCACTCGGTTGAGCCTTTCAAAACACCTCTTCTCATTAATCGTATCTCCCAGCAAGCCGTAGGCATAAGCGAGGAAGTTGAGGTTTTTCGGACTGAACGGATCCCGTTCCATCACCCGTAAGCCATAATCAATCACCTTCCCAAGATTCTCCTCCGTGGGCTCCTTCATCACACTCTCCATTGCCCCCAATACAAGGTCTTCGGCCGTGATAGGTTCCAGAGGTTTATACGCCTCGCTATATGCATAGCCATAGTAGAGGTAGTAATATTCCTCATCCGTCATTCCCTCGCCACCATTCAGATAGCGTCCAAGCAATCGGGGATGCCAATATGGGGATTCGGAGTTGATGGTACGGGCCAAAATATCCTCATTGTCGGGTACACGCAAGGTCTTACCCTCCACTTGTACACCCGTAGGTTGTTGGGCTACCACACCCTCTTGGGCCACAATATCCCCCACCGACAGCATCAACGCCACCAGCAGCACAACCGCACCTTTAGCAACCATACCTCGCATCACCCCACTCGTTCTACTCAAATCCGTTCTCCTTAATGGAGCTTTCAATTTGGGCATACAATTCGTCCGACACGGGCACCAAAGGCAGTCGCAACACATTGGACAACACTCCCTTGACACACAACGCCGCCTTTACTCCCGAAGGGTTACCCTCTGCAAAGAGCATCTTAACCATTGGGCGAATCTTTTCAAACATCACCTCCGTATGGCCCCACTGCTCCTCAAACTGCGCCTTAATCATTGCCGAAAAATATTTAGGGTAGGCATTGGCAGCCACAGAAATCACGCCCACACCACCTGCCTTAATCACAGGCAACGCAAGGGAGTCATCGCCCGAAATGGTCAGGAAGCCCTCGGGGGCGCCTTGGATAATTTGCTCAATCTGCTCAATCTTACCGCTTGCCTCCTTGATGGCCACCACGTTGGGGCACTCACGGGCAATACGCAGAGTGGTTTCAGCCTCCATATTAACACCCGTCCTACCTGGCACATTATAGAGAATAATAGGCCTCGGAGAGCGTTCTGCAATGTATTTATAGTGTTCAAAGAGCCCTCTCTGCGAGGGACGGTTATAGAATGGTGTTACACTCAAAATGGCATCCACGCCATCAAGATTGGTCTGATTAATAAGCTCCACCACTCGCGCAGTATCATTACCTCCCACACCCACAACAATAGGCAATCGGCCCGCATTGCGTTCCTTGACAGCACGCAACACAGCCACTCGCTCCGGCAATGTAAGGGTCGGGGTTTCACCCGTCGTTCCCATAACGACAAGATAGTCGACACCACCCTCAATCATCATATCAACAAGTCGCTGCAAAGCCACAAAATCGACCTCTCCGGAGGGTGTAAAGGGGGTTACAAGCGCAACTCCCAAGCCTGTAAGTTTGGTTTTCATATAGTGTCTATCCTTTTATTTCTCTTTTTTCGCGCCACAAAGGTAACTTTTTATTAAAAAAGTTCACCCTGAATGGCAATCTTTTCGTTCTCTTTCTTGTGTTCTGTGCCTACATCCATCGACACAGATGGCTCCACACTGCCAATCATTGCCTCAAAATCACTCTCGGAGATAATCTGCACACCGAGTTTAGTAGCCTTCTGCAACTTCGCAGGGCCAATCTTATCGCCCGCCAAGAGATAGTTGGTTGCTCCACTCACAGCGGCCAAGTTCTTTCCTCCGTGCAACTCAATAAGTGCTTTGAGTTCATCCCTCGAATGTCTTTCAAAACTACCCGAAATGACAAACGACAGCCCCGCAAGGCTCTCCGAAAGACGCTCCTTCTCTGCCTCCACAAACTGCAAGCCCACCTTTCGCAAGCGCTCTATAATGGAGCGATTTTCCTCATCCTCAAAGTATGCCCTAATGCTGGCTGCGATCTTTTCGCCCACCTCATCTGCCTCGGCCAACTCTGCCTCCGAAGCGTTCATAATAGCATCGAGCGAGCCAAAGTGGTGTGCCAAATACTTAGCCGTGGTTTCGCCCACAAAGCGAATGCCCAACGCAAAGAGCACCCTCTCAAAAGAAACTTCTCGTGAGGCCGCAAGTTCCCTCATAATATTCTCGGCACTCTTAACACCCATCCTCGGCAACGTCGCAATCATCGTAGGTTGCAAATCGTAGAGGTCTGCAACATTGTGTATCAGACCACTATCATAGAGAAGTTCAACCGTTTCTTCACCTATACCCTCAATGTTCATTGCCTTACGCGAGATAAAGTGGATGATACGTCCGACAATTTGCGGACGGCACCCCTCTTGGTTAGGACAGAAGTGCTTCGCATCGCCCTCCATACGCACCAACTCCGTACCGCACACAGGACAGTGGGTGATATATTCCAGCGGCCTACACTCCTCTCCACGCTCGGAGAGTTCCACACCCGTAATCTTGGGAATAATCTCGCCCCCCTTCTCCACATAGACCATATCGCCAATCCTCACATCCAAGAGGGCAATCTGGTCGGCATTGTGCAACGAGGCACGTTTAACAACCGTACCGGCCAACTGTACGGGCGAGAGGTTGGCCACGGGAGTTACCGCCCCCGTACGTCCCACCTGAAAGTCCACCGAAAGAAGTTTTGTGAGTGCCTGCTCAGCCTTAAACTTATAGGCCACAGCCCAACGAGGGGCCTTAGCCGTAGAGCCCAACCGACGTTGGGCCACATAGTCGTTAACCTTTACAACTGCACCATCGGTATCGTAGGGAAGATTCTCCCTGTCTTTGTCGGTGCGAGTGATGAAATTCTCAATCTCCTCCCACGAATGACACCTCTGCATACGGTCCGAGATCTTAAACCCCCACCCTTTGGCTGCCTGCAAGTTATCCCAATGGCTCTGATGAGGAAGTCCATCACCCACCACATAGTAGAGGAAGCAATCGAGCCCCCTATGAGCAACCTCCTGTGAATTTTGGAGTTTGATGGTACCCGCAGCAGCATTACGAGGATTGGCAAAAGGACTCTCACCAATCTCCTCCCTTTCTGTATTGAGGCGAGCAAAGGATGTGTGGGGCATAATAACCTCACCCCTCATCTCAAAGTAGTCGGGCCACCCCTCACCCTGCAACACCAAAGGCACACTACGGATGGTACGCACATTTGCCGTAACATCGTCGCCACGCACACCATCTCCACGAGTGACGGCTCTCAATAGGCGGCCGTGTTCGTATGTGAGTGAAATGGCCGTGCCATCAAATTTGAGCTCACACACAAACTCCGTAGGGCCCTCCTCCCTCTCAACCTTCTCCACAAAGTCCTTCAACTCTTCGAGCGAATAGGTATTGGAGAGCGAAAGCATCGGGAAGCGGTGAGCCACCGACACGAAGTCGTTGGTAAGGTCGCTACCCACCCTGAGGGTTGGCGACGTGGGGTCGTAGCACTCCGGATGCGCAGCTTCCAACTCCTGCAACTCACGCAGCAGTTGGTCATATTCATAGTCACTGACCACAGGAGAGGCCTCCACGTAGTACTTGTGGTTATATAGGGTAAGTTCCTTTCGTAGTTGTTCTATTCTCTCAAGCATAGATATCCATTATAAAACATCGTAAAAGTACAACAAAATGTCGGACAAACTGCACTCCCCACCCCCTTTTTCTCATTTTTTCCGAAAAAGTTATTAACATCTGTTCTTTGTTAGGATTTTTGCCTTATAATTGCAGAAAATTTCAGAACACAACCAAAAATTATGAATAAAGCAAGGACAAACAAAAAACGCTCTGTGGTTAGCTTCGCCAACCTCTCGCCCGAATTACAGGAGGAGGTAAAGAAGCTCTACCCCTATGGTTTTACCGAGGCAATGATGCGCATCGACAAACCCAATGGGGATTTTTTCTACGCTGTTCCTTTTGAAACAGATGAGGTTATGTATCTCGTAAAAATCAATGTAAAGATCGACGACCATATCGAAGAGGAGGACGACAAGGACTACTACAACGACGACCTCAAAGGTGCTGACGAGTTGGCCGACAGCGAGGAAGATGAGGACATCGACAACCTCAGGGACGAAATCTAATAAGCGACATATCAACAAAATAAGGACTGCCGAAAGGATTGGTCCTTTTTTTAGCCGATTGATTTTTCAGCGTTGGTTCCATACCCAAAGATAGTATCTTTTCAACCCATTATGCCAATAACATGTCACGAAATGATGATAATTTGACATAAAACACCTACGGACCCCGTAGATTTCCCAAGCGAACCAAATACTAAAAAACCACCCACAAGTTTTGAGGCTCGCGGGTGTTTGATGCTTAAATGTCAAATTATTGCTTGATAAAGTTGTAGACCTGCATCCATTTTTGCATCCTTTTAGGCAGTATTGATGTTTGGGTATAAACGTTTTTTTACCAAAAGTCGTTTAACGCGGTTAAACGACTTTTCGTTAAACCTGCGACTGAAACTCGGTATCGTCCGAGAACCAGAAGTGGCCTACACTATCGGCAGTTGCCAACATCTCCTGTTTCTTCAGTTCAATAGCCGTAGCATTGGCGGTATAATCACCGCCAACGCCATCAACCATTGAGAATGTCTCCATTCCGATGCCCTTTGCTGTGTTAGTGCAGCAAGAGGCAAAGAGTAGAATAACCGCTATTGTGTGCACAAAAGCTTTCATAGCACCGAACTATTTTTTTGAAACCACATTACCTTTGGTATCGAGCAAGTACCAGTCATAGCTGTCATACTCCTGAACCTCGAACAGATTCTTTGAGAGCATATTGATGTCCGAATAAATTGCAGGTGTGATAGGCTCGCCCGTGATACGGTTCATAATACCGTAGCTATTCATTACCTCGTACTTCACAAAGTCAGCAAACTCGTAAGTGAGGTCTCCACAGCTATCATAGCCATTAGGATATTTGAGGTAGTATGTACCATCAAACATAAATGGCTGTACGGTATTACCCTCGAAATCCACTTGCCACTGCTTGCCACCTTTCGTAAGCACAAAGCCGTCAGTAAGGATGTTAATATAGCCATACTCCGCAGGATATACGACTGTGCAATCCGCATTAAGAACGCCGTACTTGTTGTCCTTGACGATTACACGATAACCGCTCTTGTAAGGAGCCCAGATTTCATCGTAAGCAGGCTCTACAACCCAATTACCCGATTTATCAATCAATCCCAAGTCGCCATCAGCATTAGGCATTGCGCAGTAGCCATTGTGGAAAACATAACCGAAATCCCACATGCGACACTTGTCGGTATAGTCAAACTGTAAAGGAATAACCACTTCGTTATTGGCATTGATAAAACCAATCTTGCCGTCTTTCATAACAGCAGCCAAACCATCGGAGAATACCCACGCTTT
>JAGBGK010000046.1 GCA_017936005.1 Tidjanibacter sp. | reverse complement strand
CAGGTAGTTCATATAGGAGAACATACCTTTCTTCATCTCACCACCATACCAAGTGTTGATGATAACCTGCATCTTCTCGGTGAGGTTGAATACAACGGCGGTCTCGCTGTTGAGGCCAAGCTCCTTGTAGTTCTCAACTTTTGCCTTCGAAGCGTTGAGTACTACGAAGTCGGGCTCGCCATAGTTTGCCAACTCCTCCTCGGTGGGACGGATGAACATATTTTTAACGAAGTGAGCCTGCCAAGCAACCTCCATAATGAAACGGATTTTCAGGCGAGTGTTCTCGTTAGCACCGCAGAAGGTGTCCATAACATAGAGTTTCTTGCCGTTGAGCTGGTCGGTAGCAATCTTCTTGAGCTCCTTCCAAGCCTCAGGAGTAACGGGCTTGTTGTCGTTCTTATACTCCTCGCTGGTCCACCATACGGTGTCTTTCGAGGTCTCGTCCATTACAAAGAATTTGTCTTTGGGCGAACGGCCGGTGTAGATGCCGGTCATTACGTTAACTGCGCCGGTCTCGGTGAGTTGACCTTTCTCAAAGCCGGTGAGCTCGGGATTGGTCTCGTCCTCAAAGAGCTGCTCGTAGGAGGGATTGTAGATTACCTCGGCACCCTCGATGCCATACTTTTTCAAATCCAAAGTATCCATAGTTTTACTGTGATGTTTTATTATGATTGATTGTTTCATTAAACTTAATCTAACTAACCGCGTGCAAAGGTAATACCTTTATTGTTATCTGAAAAACAGTCGGTGTAAATTTAATATTAATTTTTTGCGCACGTGCGTTTGCGAAAATTGTCCACTAAGACTTGTTTGTTGTGAGCAAAATTACTACCTTTATGGCATAAAAAAACCACTATGTCGAAGCACTCTTCTGTCTATTTTCACATCCCTTTTTGCAAGCGACTTTGCGGCTACTGCGACTTCCCGAAAACGATGTCGCTCGGACGCAAGGACGAGGTGCTTGCAGCTATGCGTGAGGAGCTCTCTGCTAGGGCTGCAGAGTTGGAGGGTACTGTGTTGAAAACCATATACTTTGGAGGTGGAACGCCGACGGTTTGTAGTCCCGAAGAGCTTGGTTCTCTGTTGGGAGTTATAAGGGCGCTTTTTGACACCTCACAGGTGGAAGAAATTACCGTTGAAGCCAACCCCGATGACCTCTCGGATGAGTATCTTTGTAGGCTTGCCAAAGAGGGTGTTAATAGGTTGAGCGTGGGTGTTCAATCTTTCCGCAACGAGGACCTGAAAATGATGAATCGCAGGCACGATGCCGAAGGTGCTGTGAGGGTGGTTGAGGCGGCTCGTAGGGCAGGTTTTGAAAACATATCCATTGACCTTATCTATGGCCTTCCCGATGTGTCGGTGGAGGAGTGGACGGAGAGTGTGAAAAAAGCCATTGAGCTAGGAGTGGAACATATCTCGACCTATTGTCTTACTATTGAGGAAAATACGCTCTTTGGTAAGCGAGGGGTGAAGGGGGCCGATGAGGATGTTGTTGAGAGTGAGTATGAAGTGATGTGCCGACTGCTCTCCGAGGCGGGGTATGAGCACTATGAGATTAGCAACTTTGCTCTCCCCGGATATCGCTCGCGCCACAATGGTGCCTACTGGAAGGGGACCCCCTATCTTGGCATTGGTCCCGGAGCGCACTCCTATGATGGCTCAAACCGGCGCAGTTGGAATCCTCCCACTGTTGGATCCTACCTTGGGGGTGCAGGCGCGGAAAAAGAGTCGCTTTCGCAGGAAGAACTCTTTGATGAGTGTGTGATGGTAAGGTTGCGCACTTGTGAGGGTGTCGACCTTAAAGAAGTGGAAGAGAGGTTTGGTGCGGACCGCAAGGAACACTTTTTGAGGCTTGCGGAGCGTTTTATATCCGAAGGGGTGCTGGTTCGTCGGGAGGATGGGCGAATTGCATTCACCGAGCACGGGTGGCTTGTTTCGGATGCTGTGATAGAAGAACTATTTTGCTAATCTACACCTCTTTGCCCAAAGAACCTGTTGGCTTGAAGAAAGATTGGCAATATTACCAAAATATTAATTATTAAAAAAATTTAAAAACCATATAAATAAATATGGTAAACTTCGGAAAAATGTTTACTTTTGTGCCGATTTTTTGTATCTTTGGGCACTAATCCGAAGATAATTTGGAAGATAAGAGACAAAATAAGATATAGAAACAATCACAAAAAGAGAAAATGCCCTCTTGTTTGTGGTGTGGAAGCGTCCGAGGAGGGACCAATGAATTACACATTGCGACAAGCGGGATGTATAGATTAGGTATGAAAAACGAAACAGTACAGAAACCGGACTATTTGTTTGAGGTTAGTTGGGAGGTTTGCAATAAGGTTGGTGGCATCCACACTGTGGTGGCGACCAAAGCGCAAACCATCGAAAAAGAGTTGGGCGACAAGTATATCTTGATTGGTCCCGACATCAATCGTGAGGGTGCAAACCCCGAGTTTGAGGAGGATTTGAATATGTTGCGTGAGTGGAGGCAGGTTCTCTACTCGGAGGGCTATCGTGTGAGGATTGGTCGCTGGCGCATCGAGGGTAGCCCCGTTGTTGTGTTGGTTGACTTCTCGTCGCTGTTGGCTCGCAAGGACGATATCTTGAAATTCCTTTGGGAGGAGTATAAGGTTGACAGTATCAGTGGTCAGTGGGACTATATCGAGCCTGTAATTTTTGGTTTTGCAGCAGGTAAGGTTATCGAGAGCTATATTAATAATTTCAGCTCTTCGACCGACCGCACTGTGGCTCACTTCCACGAGTGGATGACTGCAAGTGGTGGTCTTTATCTGCGTAAGGCTTCGCCCTACACTGCAACCGTGTTCAGCACCCACGCAACCGTTATGGGTCGTTGCATTGCAGGTAATGGTCTGCCCTTGTATAGTGGTTTGGGAACTTTCAATGCCGACGATTTTGCTCGCCAATTCAACGTGGTGGCCAAACACTCGTTGGAGAAGGTGGCAGCACGCAACCACGACGCATTCTGCACCGTAAGCCGCATTACCGCCAAGGAGTGCAAGTATTTGCTTGGTTCGGAGGTTGACGTTGTTACCCCTAACGGCTTTGAGGACGATTTTGTGGCCAAGGGCGAGGTTGGTGACAATGAGCGCAAAGAGGCACGCGCGAAGATGATTGAGGTTGCTGAGGCTTGCTTCGGTAAGAAATATAAAAAGGAGCCACTGATTGTTGGTACTTCGGGCCGTTATGAGTTTAAGAACAAGGGTCTTGATGTGTTCATTCAGGCTCTTAAACAGGTGGCTGCCAATGACGTAGAGGGCAGGGAGGTGCTTGCAGTGATTGCTGTGCCTGCCGGTAACGAGGGTCCCCGTAGGGACCTTATGGCTCACTTGGCCGACAAGAAGAACGCTATTGATGCAAACGTATATCCTTGCACAACTCACTATTTGACCAACCAGGATGGCGACCCCATCGTGAGGGCTATGGCAGGTAGTAAGCTTATGGAGGCCGATTCGAAGGTTAAGGTTCTCTATGTGCCCAGCTATTTGCAGGGTAACGACGGTGTGTTCGGTAAGACATATTACCAGCTCCTTTCGGGTATGGACTTGACCGTGTTCGCTTCCTACTACGAGCCTTGGGGCTACACTCCCCTGGAAAGCGTTGCCTTCTCCGTGCCTACCGTTACAACCACTTTGGCCGGCTTTGGCAAATGGGTTGACGATTTGGGTGGCCGCCACAAGGGCGTAACCGTTGTTGCTCGCAACGATAGCAATGACGCAGATGTGGTTGATGCAATTGCAGAGACCATTGAGCGTTATGCTGCAATGGGTAAGAAGGAGTATGAGGAGGCTCGCACTTCGGCTTATGAGATTTCGCGCACAGCACTGTGGGAGAAACTCTTTGAGCACTACGCAGAGGCCTATGGTGTTGCTTTGGACAAGGTTATCACTCGCACCAACAAGGCTGTCTATGATGGTGGCTCGGTGAACGAGCAGGTTAACTTTGTGCGTCAGCAGTTGGTTAGCAGCACTCCCAATTGGAGCCGTGTGATGGTTGAGAAGAGCCTGCCCAAGAGCCTTCACGCTTTGGAAGTGCTCTCGAAGAACCTCTGGTGGAGTTGGACTCTGGGTGCTCACGAACTCTTCGAGTATATCAACCCCGAGTTGTGGGTTGAGTGCCTGAAAAACCCCATCGCATTCCTCGATAAACTTCCCTACCAGAGGATCAAAGAGTTGGAGCAGGACAAGGTGTTCCTCTCGAAACTCGCCGAGGTGTATGCACAGTTTGAGGACTATATGAGCAAGAAGGCCGAGGCCAAAGGTCCCAGGATTGCATACTTCAGTATGGAGTATGGTTTGCACTCGTCGTTGAAGATCTACTCGGGTGGTTTGGGTATCTTGGCCGGCGACTATATCAAGGAGGCTTCGGATAAGAACGTGCCTATGGTGGCTGTCGGTTTGCTCTACCGCTATGGATATTTCACACAGAAACTCTCTGCTCAGGGCGCACAAGAGGCTGCCTATGAGGCACAGAACTTCTATAAACTCCCCATTTCGCCCGCAAGGGATGAGGTGGGCAACTGGTGTACCATCAATGTTGCACTGCCCGGACGTGTGGTAACTGCCCGTATCTGGAAGTGTGAGGTTGGTCGCACGGACCTCTATCTGCTCGATACCGACCACGAGTTGAACCTCGAAGAGGATAGGAGCCTCACCTACCACCTCTATGGTGGCGATTGGGAGCACCGCCTCAAACAGGAGCTGCTGTTGGGTGTAGGTGGTATCAGGGCTCTGAATGCACTCGGCATTAAGAGCGATGTTTACCACTGCAACGAGGGCCACGCCGCATTCATCGGTTTGGAGAGGATTCACAACTACATCGCAGGCAAGAACCTTTCGTTCAGCGAGGCTTTGGAGGTTGTACGTTCCTCGTCGCTCTACACCACCCACACACCTGTACCCGCAGGCCACGATGCTTTCCCCGAGCAGATGATTCGCCAGTATATGTCGCACTACCCCGAGAGGCTCGGCATCACTTGGGAGCAGTTCATCAACTTGGGTAAGACAAGGCCCAACGACCCCAACGAGAAGTTCTCTATGAGTTTCTTGGCTTGCAACCTTTCGCAGGAGGTTAATGGTGTGAGCTGGTTGCACGGTGAGGTAAGTAAGGATATCTTGGGCGATATGTGGCCAGGATATTTCAAGGACGAGTTGCACATTGGCTATGTTACCAATGGTGTTCACTTCCCCACTTGGACTTCGTCGATTTTGCGTAAACTCTATGCAAAATACTTTGCAGAGGGCTTCAACGACTACCAATACAACATCCCCGCTTGGCAGAAAGTACACGACATTCCCGCAGAGGAGTTGTGGCAGGCACGCCTCACTTTGAAGGACCGCTTGTTCAAGACCGTTGGTAAGATTGTGAGCGACAACTCGAAGGCTTCGCTCTCGTCGCCCCGTCAGATGGTGGCCGTTAAGGAGAACTTCAAGCCCGAGGTGCTGACCATTGGTTTTGCTCGTAGGTTTGCCACCTACAAACGTGCACACCTGCTGTTTACCAACTTGGAGCGTCTGTCGGCGTTGGTCAACAACCCCGAGCGTCCCGTACAGTTCGTCTTTGCAGGTAAGGCTCACCCGAAGGATATTCCCGGACAGGAGCTCATCAAACGCATCGTTGAGGTGTCGGCAATGCCCGAGTTTGTGGGTAAGATTATCTTCCTGCCCAACTACGATATGGACCTTTCGAGGAAGATGGTTCAGGGCGTGGATGTTTGGTTGAACACACCTACCCGTCCTTTGGAGGCTTCGGGTACCAGCGGCGAGAAGGCCGTAATGAACGGTGTAATGCAGTTCAGCGTGTTGGACGGCTGGTGGGTTGAGGGCTACAAAGAGGGCGCAGGTTGGATGCTGCCCATGGAGCGCACCTACACCGACCAGAGGTTCCAGGACGAGTTGGATGCCGAGATGATCTACCGCACCATTGAGGAGCAGATTGTTCCCCTCTACTACGATAACCGTGACGAGAAGGGTATGCCTATCGGCTGGATTGAGAGTATGAAGAAGTGCGTGGCAGACATCGCATCTAACTTCACCACCAACCGTATGATTACCGACTACGAGGAGAGGTTCTATGCACCTTTGTTTGAGCGTAACAAACAGCTTGTGAAGAACGACTACCTGTTGGCTCGTGAGATTGCTGCTTGGAAACGTAAGGTGAGTGCCGCGTGGGACAAAGTGAAGGTGCTCGGTACCCAGCAGGCCGATATGGGCAAACAGCCCTTCGTTGTGGGTGGCAAGTATCGCTTCGAGGCAACCCTCGATATCGATGGCTTGAATCCCGAGGACATTGGTGTTGAGTTGCTCTTGGCCAGCCAGATTGAGAAGGGCCACGATGTGAAGATTGCCGGCAAGTTTGAGTTGCAGGTTGTAAGCACCGAAGGCTCGAAGGTTGTCTACGCAGTGGAGGCTCCTATGGAGCGTACCGGCTCGTATGACATCGCTCTGAGGGTGTTCCCGAAGAACGAGAACCTGCCTCACCGTATGGACTTTGCCTTGGTTAAGTGGGCATAAGTCGGAGTGGTCTTGTGGTGGCCGAGCTTGCCGAAAGAGGCGAGGATGGGGCGCTCAACAAGACCGAGTAAATGAAGAATAGAAAATCAGGAAGGGTTGGGGTTGTTCGCCGCACGGAGCGTGTGGTCGAACAACCTCCGCCGTATAGAGATGTGAGAAAGACCTAAAAATAAATTAACCTAATACAAAAACCTACCTAAAAAGTTTTAATTGTAGAAAACAGAGAGAATATGGCAGTACTTACATTTGACAAAAACAGTTTGGGCAACTTGGAGTATTCGCTCCAAAGAGAGGTTCTATCGACCAACCGCACGGGTGGTTACATGAGCACGACCATAGTTTGTTGCAATACTCGTAAGTATCACGGACTGATGGTTTGCCCAATCAGGGAAGGGGAGGATAAAAGCTATGTGCTCCTCTCGTCGCTCGACGAGACGGTCATTCAGCACGGCCAGCCCTTCAACCTTGCTCTGCACCGCTTCCCCGGTATCTATGAGCCGAGGGGCCACAAGTACATCGTGGACTTTGAGTATAGCCCCACACCAACATTGACCTACCGTGTGGGCGGCGTGCTGCTGAAAAAGGAGATTCTGTGGAGGCAGCACACCAGCCATTCGAGGCTTTTTGTGCGCTACACCCTGCTGGATGCTCGCAGCGAAACGACGCTGCGCCTGAGGCCCTTCTTGGCATTCAGGGAGAAACACGCACTGAGCAAGGCCAATATGTATGCCAACGGCCACTCGTGGGACGTTAAGGGAGGAGTGAAGTGTAGACTCTATGAGGAGTTCCCCTACCTCTATATGCAATGCTCCGACCCCATGGCGGAGTTTGTTGCAGCTCCCGATTGGTACTACGACTTTGAGTATGCCGAGGAGGCAAAACGAGGCTACGATTGCCACGAGGATTTGATGACAACGGGATATTTCGAGGTTAAGCTCAAAAAAGGCGAGCCCCTGATTTTCTCGGCTTCGTTGGAGGAGATAGACCCCGAGATGTTGCACGCTGCCTTCGAGAAGGAGCTTTCGGAGAGGAACACCAAGACCGATTTCCTCTCGATGTTGCGCCACTCGGCTCACCAATTTGTGGTGCGCTCGGGCGGTAGGAGCGAGGTGGTTGCCGGCTACCCTTGGTTTGGCAGGTGGGGAAGGGACACGTTTGTGTCGCTCCCCGGTATCACTCTTGCGCAGGGCGACGTTCAGGCTTGTCTGGATGTGCTCGATACGATGACGGGCGAGATGAAGGATGGTTTGTTCCCCAATGTGGGTACCGCCTATAACTCGGCCGATGCACCTCTGTGGTTTGTGTGGACACTCCAACAATTGGAGGAGAAACTTAGCCGCAAGAAGGTGTGGGAGAGGTATGGCAAGTATGTCAAGGATGTTTTGGAAGCCTATCGTAGGGGTATTGGAGATGTTGTGAGGGTTCACGACAACGGCCTCGTGTGGGCTTCGCACCCGCAGTATGCCATTACTTGGATGGATGCCGTTGTGGATGGCAAGCCCGTAACTCCGAGGACCGGCTATCAGGTGGAGATTAACGCTCTGTGGTACAACGCAGTGTGCTATGCTTTGGATTGTGCCAAGAGGGCTAAGGACAAAGCCTTCGTGGAGGAGTGGAAAGATATGCCCGATAGGATAAAGGTCAACTTTGTGGAGAAGTTCTGGTTGCAGGAGGGCTATTTGGCCGACTATGTGGATGAGAGTGGTGCCAACACATTCATTCGCCCCAACCAGATTATCGCCTGCTCGATGAACTACAAGATGCTCTCGTTGGTACAACAGGAGGCTGTGGCAGATGTGGTGAAACGCCACCTGCTCACTCCCAAAGGTCTGCGTACCCTCTCGCCCCGCAACCCGCTCTATAAGGGCCGCTATGGTGGCGACCAGGTGACCAGGGACGAGGCTTACCACCAAGGTACCGTGTGGGTATGGCCTTTGGAGCACTATGTGAAGGCCAAGTTCGATGTTCAAGGCGAGGGCTTCCTCTATAAGGCGGAGGAGATATTGGAGAACTTCGAGGAGGAGATGAGCCAAAACGGTATCGGTTCCCTCTCGGAGATTTATGAGGCCGACCCGCCACACGAGGCTCGTGGTTCCATTTCGCAGGCTTGGAGCGTGGGCGCAGTGTTGAGGATTGCAGAGATGATTAAGAAGTACAAAAAATAAAATAGTCGCTATATGAGAGTTTTAATGTTCGGATGGGAGTTTCCTCCCCACATTGCAGGCGGTCTAGGTACGGCTTGCTATGGTCTGACACGAGGTTTGGCCCGTAATGGTGTGGAGGTTATTTTTGTGGTCCCGAAGGCCTATGGCGATGAGGACCAGCGATTTATTCGCGTTGTCAACGCAAGCGATGTGGATGCAATCTACCGCAGCGGAGATGCCGATAGCGACATCTGGCGACACGTTAAGTTTATGGAGATCAACTCCAATATGGTGCCCTACATTTCGCCCGAGCAGTGGGAGGAGGAGCGTAGCCGCAGTGAGAAGGTCGGCTCCATTCACCACGATGGCGATGTGTGGAGGGAGCGTTATACGTTCTCGGGTAAATATGGTGCCAACCTGTTGGAGGAGGTTGCAAGGTATGCAGTGGTGGCCCGCCAGGTGGCCATCGAGCTCGAAGGTCAGTTTGATGTCATCCACGCCCACGATTGGCTCACCTACTATGCAGGTATCGCAGCCAAAGAAGTGTCGGGTAAACCCCTTGTGGTGCATATGCACGCTACGGAGTTTGACCGCAGTGGCGAGAACATCAACACACAGACCTATGCTATCGAGCGTGGAGGTATGGAGGCTGCCGACTTGGTGATGGCTGTAAGTAATCTCACGCGTAATATTGTTATTAATAAATATGGTATCCCTGCCGAGAAGGTCGTAACGGTGCACAATGCAGTGCGCTTTGCCGAGGGTAGCCAGGAGGAAGAGGAGCGCGGCGTGAAGGACAAGATTGTTACCTTCCTCGGACGTATCACCTACCAGAAAGGCCCCGACTACTTTGTGGAGGCAGCTGCCAAAGTGCTCAAAAGGACCAAGAATGTGAGGTTTGTGATGGCTGGTAGCGGCGATATGATGAACCACGTTATCCGTCGTGTGGCAAGGTTGGGTATTTCCGACAAGTTCCACTTTACGGGCTTCCTGAGGGGTGCCGATGTGCAGAAGATGTTTGCGCTGAGCGATGTCTATGTGATGCCTTCGGTGAGTGAGCCCTTCGGTATTTCGCCTTTGGAGGCTATGAAGTCCAACGTTCCCACCATCATCAGTAAACAGTCGGGTGTAGCCGAGGTGCTGGACTACGCCGTTAAGGTGGACTATTGGGATGTGGACGCAATGGCCGATGCAATCTATGGTCTGGTAACCTATCCTGCGCTTGGCGAACTCTTTGCTCGCAAGGGCTTGGAGGAGGTTACGGGACTCAAATGGAACAATGCCGCAGCCAAAATCAAAGAGGGTTACGAAAGGGTAATCAAGGAGCAGGAGGCCAAACAGAAATAGCCCCGCTGTGCCGAAAATAAAATAACAATATTTGGACATAAAAAAGAGAAACATAAAGATATGAAAACAGTTTGTCTATATTTTCAGGTTCACCAGCCTCTGAGGCTCAAAACTTATAGGTTCTTCAATATGGGCAAGGACCACAACTATTTGGACGTTAGTGCCAACCGCTCCATTATGCAGCGCGTGGCAGCCGAGTGCTACCTGCCTATGAACAACCTCCTCTTGAAACTCATCCGTGAGAACGAGGGACGCTTTAAGGTGACATTCTCCATCTCTGGCCTTGCTATTGAGCAGTTCCGTAGCTACACCCCCGACGTGTTGGATAGTTTCCGTGAGTTGGCAAAGACGGGTTGCGTGGAGTTCCTCGCCGAGACCTACTCACACTCCCTCTCGTCGCTCGTTTCGCCCGAGGAGTTCAAGAAAGAGGTAGAGGATCACACTGCTTTGATGCAGAGCGAGTTTGGCTACACTCCTACCGCTTTCCGCAACACGGAGTTGATCTACTCCGACAGCATCGGTGAGCAGGTGGCTGCAATGGGATTTAGGGCTATGCTGGCCGAGGGTGCTCGCCACGTGTTGGGTTGGAAGAGCCCCAACTTTGTCTATGCCAACGCTCTTGACCATAAGTTGAGGTTGTTGTTGAGGAACTACAAACTCTCCGACGATATCGCTTTCCGCTTCTCCAACCAGGGATGGGGTGAGTGGCCTTTGACCGCCGATAAGTATGCCGGATGGTTGGCTGATGACAACACCACAGGCGAGGTCATCAACCTCTTTATGGACTACGAAACCTTCGGTGAGCACCAGAAGGCCGCTTCGGGTATTTTCCAATTTGTGGAGAACCTCCCCAAAGCAATGCTCGCAACGGGTAACTTGGAGTTTGCAACCGTAACCGAGGCCGCTGCTGCACACCAACCTACGGGTGTACTCTACTGTCTCCACGCAATGTCGTGGGCAGACGAGGAGAGGGATGTTACGGCTTGGCTCGGTAATGAGTTGCAGAACGAGGCGTTCAGGAAACTCTATGGTTTGCAGGAGAAGGTTAATGCCCTCAACTCAAAAGATTTCAACTACGTTTGGAACTTTATGAAAGCCTCGGACCACTTCTACTATATGGCAACCAAGTGGTTCTCGGACGGCGATGTTCACAGCTACTTCAACCCCTACGACTCGGCATATTCGGCATTCATTAACTATATGAACGTGTTGAGCGACTTCGACATCGAACTCGACAAAGCACTTGCCGAGACTCCCAAGGCCGAGGAGCCAGCAGCGAAGGCACCTGCTAAAAAGGCGCCTGCCAAGAAGCCCACAGCAAAGAAAACTGCAACCAAGCCCGCTGCTAAAAAGCCTGCCACCAAGAAGGCCGCAAAGTAATAGGGCATAAGAGAAACAGGTCGTAAGAGAGATAAAACTCTTTCATAGAAACTCTCGGGTATGAATTTCAATACCCGAGAGTTTTTTGTGGTTTGCCGCTCTTCCTATTTGCCCCCCCCTCCCTCACTCGTTGGCGCACAAAAAAAAGACCAACCCTTGTGGGGCTGGTCCTTTGTGTTGAAGAGAGCGCAATCTCTACTCCTCGTCCATGCGGTGCATCTTCTCTACATACACAGCGTGCTGCATCTGAATACGCTTGGTAACGCTGGGCTTTGCAAAGTACTGACGTGCGCGGAGCTCTTTGAGAACGCCGGTGCGCTCATATTTACGTTTGAATTTTTTCAGGGCGCGCTCGATGTTCTCGCCCTCTTTTACTGGCATAATAATCATAACTGTATCTCTTTTTTTTGTTGTTAATTTCGTTTGTTTTATTGTTTGGCTCTGTGTCTGCAATCTCATTACAACACGCTGGCCTTCTGTGTGTTACTCTCTACTTCTCGACGGGGTTGAATTGAAGATAGGGGGAAATCCTTGCGGCCTCCTCCTCGGTGAATATGTCATCCTTTATCATCTCTTCAATAGTGCTCCAACCTCCTCTCTTTTGTCGTTGTTTGAGTATCTTCCTCATACGAGTCGCAGTCATATAAGGATGACGTGCCAACTCTTTTGGGGCCACAAAGTTAATATCAATTTTTCGAATTTTGCAACTATCGCACCAAATTTCTTTCACAAAGCGGTCGTAATTCTTGTCCATAATGACAGCAAGGTCTTTGAGTTGCTCGGTGGAATGGTATCCTCCAAGCCTTTCGCGATAGGTGATAATGTCCACAGCCGAGGCGGGTCCAATGCCCGGAAGGGCAACGAGTGCGGTGGAGTCGGCCGAGTTGATGTCAACCAAAATCTTCTCTGGCTCGGGAAGGGGCGAGAGAGTTATGAACTCCTCCATAGCAGCATAGAGGGTGTCGCTTATGAGGTAGCAGTCGGCAAACTCCAACAAAGAACGGAAACCTCCGTTTCGCTCACGATACTCCACCAAGGCCTCTACCTGACGAGCCGTGAAACACCCCAATGAATAGAACCCCTCGGCATCGAGCGTGTTGGGGTCGAAGGCTATGCGCTTGAAAGCACGGCTCTTGCGGGGGAACCCTTTATTACTCAAAGAGTCGGTAGCATAGGTTTTGGGTTGTGGAAGATATTTAGAGGCGATGCGTATGTGTGGTTTGAGCTGTGCATACAAAGAGTCGCTGATACCATAGACAATAGCAACATCTTCGGGAATGGAGAATGTGCGCCCCGTGGAACGATATTTGACAATGTTGCGAGCCACAAACTTGTCGATGTTCATCTCCCTCAATTCCTCGTAGGTTACAGTGTTGGGGTCGAACTGACGCAGATGGAGAGCTTGATTGATGCTGTCGATTTGTGCGAAAACCACCTCTGGCGAAGGTGTGTTGTCGGGCTTGGAAGGGGCAGTGTGTAGGGCCTCGGTGATAACCCATGCCAGCATAACCAACAGAGGGAGTAGTAGTGCGAGCCCCCTGATTTCGCGTTTTGTGAAAAGTTGTGCCATCGTTTGGTGTGAAAGTTTTCACAAAAGTAGTGAAAAAAGAGTACACTTTGGTTATAAATTAGTATATTTGTCGCGCCTATACGGTATGAAAAGGCAAAAGAAAACAACAAACAACTAACTATATAACAATCACAAACAAAAAGTTATGGCAAACAACAAGTATGAAAGGTTGTTTGAGGAGTTTCCCGGAGTCTCCACAGAGGCTTGGGAGGCTGTCATCAACACCGACCTCAAAGGTGCCGACTATCAGAAGAAGCTGGTATGGCGCACAGCAGAGGGCTTCAATGTCCGCCCCTACTACCGTGCAGAGGATTTGCAGAACATCGAGTGGCTCGGCACAACAGCAGGTGAGTTCCCCTATGTTCGCGGCGTGAAGAACTGCAACAAGTGGAAAGTATTCCAGACCATTTGCGTTAAGGATGTTGCCGAGGCAAACGCCAAAGCACTTCACGCACTCGAAAGCGGCGCAGAGAGCGTTGGCTTCCACATCGAGAACGAACTCTCGGCAGAGCAGGTGAACGTTCTGTTGGCAGGCATCGACCCCACCAAAAATGAGGTTGTATTCTGCTCGGAGAATGAGTGGTGGATTGTAGAGCCCGTGATGGCATGGGCTGCACAGTTCGACAAAGAGGCCGTGCGTATTGCATTCAACTTCGACCCCATCATGTGGGGCCTGTCGGCCTACGGCACTTTCTGCTGCGGCTGCGACAAGGGTACCCCTTGCTTCGAGAAGTTGGCAGGCTACATCAAAGAGTACGCCGAGTGGAAACACGTTCGCTTCGTGGGCGTTGACGGCTCGCTTATCGGCAATAGCGGCTCGACTATCGTTGAGGAGTTGGGTTATATGTTGGCTGCTGGCCACGACTATGTGGTTAAACTGATGGAGCAGGGGGTGAGCGCGACTGCTGCCGCCAAGAGCCTCCGCTTTACCACCTCCATCACCTCCAACTACTTCATGGAGATTGCAAAACTCCGCGCCGCACGTCTGCTGTGGGCAAACATCATGAAGGCCTACGAGCCCGAGTGCAGCTGCGCCGAGAAGATTTACCTCCACGCCGTTACCTCGATGTGGAATCAGACCGTATATGACTCCTATGTAAACATGCTCCGTGGCACCACCGAGGCTATGAGTGCTGCTATCGCAGGTGTACACTCGTTGGAGGTACGTCCCTTCAACAACGCCTACGTATGTGGCGACGAGTTTGCCGAGCGTATCGCACGCAACGTACAGCTGCTGCTCAAAAACGAGTCCCACTTCGACAACGTTGTGGACCCCGCAGGTGGCTCCTATTACATCGAAAACCTCACCGCAAGCATCGCACAGGAGGCTTGGAAACTCTTCCTCGAAGTGGAGAACGAGGGCGGCTACATCGAGTCCTACGAGAAGGGTACCATCGCTGCCAAAGTGAACGCTTCGGCCGAGAAGAAGAACAAAGAGGTTGCTACCCGCCGCATCACCCTGCTCGGTACCAACCAATTCCCCAACTTTGGCGAGACTCTGGGTGCCGACGTTAAGGCATGGCAGTTCGACAACAGCTGCTGCGAGGCCAAATTCCCCGCACTCAAACCCTACCGTGGTGGCGAGGCATTCGAGGCTATGCGTCAGGCTGTTGATTTGAGCGGCAAAGCTCCCAAAGCATTCATGCTCACCTGTGGCAACTTGGCAATGGCAAGGGCAAGGGCTCAGTTCAGCTGCAACTTCTTCGCATGTGCAGGCATCAAAGTTCAGGACAACACCTTCTTTGCTTCGGTAGAGGAGGGCGTGAAGGCCGCCAAAGAGGCAGGTGCCGACATTGTTGTTGTTTGCTCGTCGGACGACGACTACGCAACTCTCGCTCCCGAGGTTGCCAAACTCGTTGGCGAGGAGGCAATCGTGGTGGTAGCAGGTGCACCTGCTTGCGCCGAGGAGTTGAAGGCACAGGGCATCACCCACTTCATCAGCATCAGGGACAACGTGCTTGAAACCCTGAAAGGTTATCTCAAAGAGTTGGGTATTTAATCAACACACATTGCACAAGAAAGTTATGAGAGCTCAATTTACAGATATTAAATTTGCAGGCGCAACCGAGGGTTGCTGCCAGAGCAAGTGCTGCGGTGAGAAGAAAGAGTGGATGACCGCAGAGCAAATTCCCGTTAAGGGCCTCTACTCCGCAGAGGACTTGGAGGGTATGGAGCACCTGAACTATGCAGCAGGTGTGGCACCCTTCCTTCGTGGCCCTTACAGCACTATGTATGTTATGCGTCCCTGGACCATTCGCCAGTATGCAGGTTTCTCGACCGCAGAGGAGAGTAATGCTTTCTATCGCCGCAACTTGGCTTCTGGTCAGAAAGGTCTGTCGGTAGCATTCGACTTGGCTACCCACCGTGGCTACGATGCAGACCACCCCAGGGTTGTGGGCGACGTTGGTAAGGCAGGTGTGAGCATCTGCTCGGTTGAGGATATGAAGGTGCTGTTTGACGGTATTCCATTGAACCAGATGTCGGTGTCGATGACTATGAACGGTGCAGTACTTCCCGTTTTGGCATTCTACATCGTGGCAGGTTTGGAGCAGGGTTGCACCCTCGACCAGTTGGCTGGTACCATTCAGAACGATATCTTGAAGGAGTTTATGGTGCGTAACACCTACATCTACCCACCAGAATTCTCGATGCGAATCATTGCCGACATCTTTGAGTACACCTCGAAGAATATGCCCAAGTTCAACTCGATTTCTATCTCGGGTTACCACATGCAGGAGGCTGGCGCAACTGCCGACATCGAGTTGGCCTACACTTTGGCCGACGGTTTGGAGTACCTCCGTGCAGGTGTGAACGCAGGTATGAGCGTTGACCAGTTCGCTCCTCGCTTGTCGTTCTTCTGGGCTATCGGTATGAACCACTTTATGGAGATTGCCAAGATGAGGGCAGCAAGGCTCT
>JAGBGK010000045.1 GCA_017936005.1 Tidjanibacter sp. | reverse complement strand
CCTGCAAAACTATGAGTTGTCGGTTTCGGGTGCAGACGAAAAGACCAACTACTACATCTCGGGCGGTTTCTACTCGCAGGATGGTACAGCTGTGGGCTCTATGTTTGAGCGTTTCTCGATGAGGGCCAACGTGCAGCGCAAAGCTGCCGATTGGCTCCAAATAGGCACCAACACAATGCTCAACTTCCAGAATATACAGCAGGCTGACGAGGGTGCCTACACACTCGTAACACCCATTTCGGCCGCAAGGTTTATGCTCCCCTATTGGAATCCCCACAAGGAGGACGGCTCCATCGCATCACTCAGCGACGGCTCGTGGAAGGGTAACGGACAAAACCCCTTGGAGTGGCTCGAAAACAACCCCGTAAGCTACAAGAAATACAAACTGATGTCCACCGTGTTTGCCGAGGCAACCCCATTGAAGGGCCTCACACTGCGCTCGCAGTTTGGTGTAGACTACTCGCACACTACCGGCTTTGGTGTGTCGTATCCGAGTTATGCCCCCAACCAGGGACAAGGCTCGGCTTCGCGTAGCTCGACCGATGGTTACACACTCAGCATAACCAACACGGCAAACTACAACTTCAAGGTTGACGACCTGCACGAATTCACCGTAATGCTCGGTCAGGAGGGTGTGGATTATCACTACGAGGCATTCAGTCTGCTTACCCAGGGACAGAATAACGACCGATTGACCAATATATCCACAGGTACAAGGGCCTCTTCGTGGGACGACACCACCGACTCCGACTACGGATTCGTTTCGTTCTTCACCCGTGGGGAATACAACTACGACAACAAATACTTCGCCGAGGTAGCACTCCGTGCCGACGGCTCTTCGAGGTTTGGTAGCAACAGCCGTTGGGCAGGTTTCTGGTCGTTGGGCTTTATGTGGAACATCCGCAGGGAGAACTTTATGGCCGGCACGCTCGATTGGCTCACCAATGGCCAAATAGCCTTCTCGACGGGTACGAGTGGTAACTCCTCCATCCCCAACTACGAACACCTCCCGCTGATTGGTGGCGGTCTGGACTATGTGGGCGATGCTGGTGTGGGCCTTATGCAACCCGGCAACGAAAACCTCTCGTGGGAGAAACCCTGGACAACAAACCTTGCTTTCCACGCAGGTTTTTGGAACAGACTCAATGTTGACCTCGAATTCTACTACAAGAGAACATCCGATATGTTGATGCAGGTACCCCTGCCCTACTCGACCAGCGGCTATGGTTACTATTGGGACAACGTGGGCGAGATGGTCAACGCCGGTGTGGAGTTGAACGCCAACTACACCCTCATTGCCACCGACGAGTTCCTCTGGAACGTCAATGCCAACGTTTCGTACAACCACAACGAGATTACGGAACTCTATGGCGACGTAACCGAGTATGAGCTCTCGGGCACCAACACCAAACTCGTCAAAGGACACCCTCTGGGCGAGTTCTACATCAACCGCTATGCAGGTGTGAACCCCATTAATGGCGACGCACTATGGTATGACAAAAATGGTGAACTCACCACCGTACTGCGCGATGAAGACAAAGTGTTGGTGGGTAAGAGTTACCACGCACCTTGGCAGGGTGGCTTTGGCACCTCGCTCTCGTACAAAGGTCTTTCGCTGAGCGCACAATTCAGTTGGGTAGCCGACAGGTGGATGCTCAACAACGACCGCTATTTCGACGAGTCGAACGGTCGTTTTGCAACCTACAACCAATCACGCAGGTTGCTTACCGATAGGTGGACCAAGCCCGGCGATGTGGTTGACATCCCCCGCCACGGAGTCTATACCGAGTTTGACAGCCGATTGTTGGAAGATGCTTCGTTCCTCAGGCTCAAAAACCTGATGCTCTCCTATCAGATTCCCACCAAAGGCAATGTTATTCGTGGTGCAAGGGCCTACATTCAGGCACAAAACCTGCTGACCTTCACCAACTTCTCGGGTCTGGACCCCGAGGGTACGTCCAACATCTATGCTGCACAGTACCCAATGGCCCGTCAGTACACCTTTGGCCTTGACCTCACTTTCTAAACCAACGTGATGACTATGAAGATGACAATGAAAATAAAATACCTCGTGGTGGCCGCAGCAATGGCTTTGGCAACCACCTCCTGTCTTGATAAACTACCCGGCTCGGCTATCCCTACGGGCGAGGCTATGCAGACCTTTGAGGATGCAGAGCAGACCGTTACGGGTATCTATGCCCAGATGAAGAGTAGCGCACTGTGGAGTGGCTACCTCACACTGTTGCCCGACGTACAGACCGACTTGGTATATGCCGTGGAGGGTTACAGTAACGCTATGGGCTCGTTCTGGTTGTGGGACATCCGCCCCACCACTTCGGAAGTGGAGTCGGTTTATGCCTCGCTTTACAGCATCATCGCCAACTGCAACCTCTTTTTGGAGCGCATAGATGATGTTGTGAAGAAAGAGACCAACGACGACCGAGCAACCACACTCGAACAATACACCGGTGAGGTCTATGCCATCAGAGCTCTCTGCTACTCGGAGTTGCTCAAACTCTACTGCACGGCCTACAACCCCGACACCGCCGAAACCGACCTCGGTGTTGTGTTGCGCAAACACTTCTCAAAGGAGGAGCCCGCAGTGAGGGCCTCAATGAAGGATTCCTACAACTTTGTGTTGGAGGATTTGGGAAAGGCCGAGGAGATTCTCACACGCATTGAGGAGGTTTATTCCGAGCAGGGTGGCATTACACTTTACAGCAGCTACTATATGACCAGCTATGTTGCCCACGCACTCCACGCAAGGGTGGCTCTCTATATGCAGGATTGGCAAGCAGCAATCGACCACTCCACAAAGGTTATCGACTGTGGCTACTACGCCCTCTCGCCCGCCAATGAGGCCTATTCGAGTACGATGAGCTACTTCGACTATATGTGGAACTACGACCTTGCCACCGAGACTCTCTGGCAGGTGGGCTTCACGCTGACCTCCTATGGTGGCGCACTCGGTCAGAGTTTCCTGAACTTCACCACCGACTACACATATTACTATCCGGACTATGTGCCGGCTCAGTGGGCTCTGAACCTCTATTCGTCGGGCGATATGCGCTACAACGCCTACTTTGCAACGCTGCCTACGGGCTATGCCCACGGTCTGTCGTGGCCACTGCTGGTGAAGTACTACGGCAATCAGAACTTCATTGGCAGCTACCTCTACCACGTTTCGATGCCCAAGCCCTTCCGCTTGGCCGAGCAGTATCTCATCAGGGCCGAGGCTTATTGCCGTCAGAATAATCCCAACTACTCGCTCGCACAGAAAGACCTCGTTGCTCTGCGCAGCACACGTTTTTCGAGTGGTGGAAACATCAGCCTTACGGCCGACAACTGCATCGAACAGATTGCCGACGAGAGGGTGAGGGAACTCTTTATGGAGGGACACCGCTTGCAGGACATCAAACGTTGGGGCAACCTCTACCGCAACGGCGAAGGCTTTACACGCACACCGCAAGCCAACTCGCTCGAAGAAGGTAGCACACTATCCATCAAGGCAGACCACCCGCTGTTCGTGTGGCCCATACCACAGCACGAGGTGGAGGCCCCAGGGTCTAATGTTGTACAGAACAGACTTAAATAGGATTTGATTATGAAGAAAGCACTTATCATACTAGCGACCACGGCCCTCGGTGTGGGACTCTTCTCGTGTGAGGAGCAGTACACCACCTACAAGGACAAAACCTATGTGATGTTCACCGAGGCCGAACAAGAAAAACTTATTCTCCAAGAGGATAGGCAGGAGTATTTCACCGTGGAGGTAGCATCAACCAACGCCACCGACTATGACCGTACCTTCGGTGTGGAGGTGGTCGATAAGGGTAGCAATGCTATCGAGGGTGTACACTATCGTCTGCTCTCCAACACAATCACCATCCCCGCAGGCGAAAGGACTACGGAGGTGAAAATCAAGGGCTATTACGACAATATCCAACCCTCCGACTCGCTCGGTTTCATCCTCAAACTCGTGATGCCCGAGGAGTTGCAGTGGGGACTCTATGAGGATAACAACACCTCGAAGATAACCATCTACAAGAGTTGCCCCTTTGTGAGGGATGACTTCACGGGTTGGTGTTTGGTAACGTCGTTGATGATTTACGACTACCCGGGCGAAAATATGGCTTACCAGCGTGTGGTGAAAGCCGACGCTCACCCCACACGCCCCAATTCGGTAATCCTCAGGGAGTTCCTCTATGACGGCTACGACATCACCATCGACTTTGACGACTCCAACCCCGCAGAACCCTTCATCTACATTGAAGAGCAGGTCATCAGCGACGAGAAGAGCATCTTCGGTATCGCTTGGGGCGACAACAAGGTCCGTGTAACCCACAGTCGTAACGCCGAGTCATACTACAACGCTTGCCAGAAGTTTGCCGCCATTTGGCTCAGGGCCTACATCGAAAACATCGGCACTCCCGTTGGTACCGTTGGCGACTTCTACAATGTGGTGGAGTGGATTAGCGAGGCCGAAGCCGAAGAACTCCGTGGCGAAGGCTTG
>JAGBGK010000008.1 GCA_017936005.1 Tidjanibacter sp. | reverse complement strand
ATTTTCAATTTTCAATTTCAAAAGTCGGTCGACGGTCGACGGTCGACGAATAAAAAAGTTGAGCTTAGGAGTCTAAGCTCAACTTTTTTTTATTTCCCCACACAGTTACGCACACGGAACGACGAGCCGAGGATGCGCTTCTTGACCGTGTGGTTACACTCCGCCTCAATGATGCCTGTGAGCACATCGGGGCCGTCGTGCCAACGATTGGAGCGAAAGCGGCGGTTGTAGCCCACAAGGTGTGCCGCCAGCTCCGGCCATCTCTCACGCCAATCCTTCGGCCAGCGCAGCATACGCAACACCGTGGAGGCGTTCGACAAGATACGCGACTCCTTGTTTGCACTCTGGTGGAACCACCCCACCGCAACACCCTGTGCAAGTCGTTGGATATTACGTGCAAAGCCTCGGCCTCCGTTGTTACTCTCGATGAGCGCCTCGCGCGTACCACACCGCAACAACATCTCGGCCACCTGCGGCTCGGTCTGCTCCATACGCTCTCGCGAGTAGACCACATCCTCCACATAGATTATCCCGTCGAGCCCCACAACATAGCACACCGAGCAGAGGTAGTCGTCGCCCGTATCGGCCGTGTCGGTGTAGTTGGCCTTGCGGATGTAGTCGGTGGGAAGAGTGTCGTAGGTGCTCCACCCGTCGCCATACAAGAGGCCCGCAGCATCCGACGGACGTCCCTGATACATAGCCTCAAATTGCAACGCATCAAGTCTGCGTTTCTCCAACAACAACTCCGCCGAGTGGCGCTCGGGCCAAAGGGCCTCGCCAACATCTCGTGGGTCGAAGTCGGTGGGAGGGGTGGTTTTGAGCGCTTCGAGGTTGAGCAGGAGCCAATCGTTGGGCCCGATGGTGTCGAGCTGGTCAAAGGAGGTCAGCTCCACCACCCTCTCTTTCTGCATAATACGCCCCACAAGATCCTCCTTATGCCAACGGGTAAAGACAATGAGCTCCTGCGAGAGGTTGTGCTCGCGGGTGCGGACAACCGAGGTGTACCACTCCCAGCAGTTCTCCCTGATGGTGGGCGAGTTGGCCTCCATAGCATCCTTGTAGAGGTCGTCAATAATGAATACATCCACTGGGTTGCCCGTGAGTGCACCCTCACGCCCCACCGCCACAAGGTCGCCACCCGTGCCCACAATCTCCGTGAGCTCGGAGGTGCGCTGATAGCCACCACTACGCCCTGCGGCCTTGATGGTGGTGTCGGGAAAGAGGTTCCCATAGGCCGAGGAGTCGAGCAGTCGCTGAATGCGCTTGTTGAACTTCTGCGCCAACGACGCACTATAAGAGGCTATGGCAACGTGGAGCGAGGGGTTGCGACCAAGCATATAGGCGGGCAACAAGACGCTCGACCCCAACGACTTGCCGTGTTGGGGAGGTACGGTAATTATGAGCCTGCGCACACGCCCCTCGGCAAAGGCTTCGAGGAGAGCATAGTATCGTGTGTGAAAAGGCGTTGCGCTGAACGAAGGGTACATAGCCTTCGCAAAATCTATCAAAGACATTTCTGAATTGAAAATTGAAAATTGAAAATTATTCCCTACACTCTCTAACCTCCTTAAACTCACCGACCTCCCTACACTCACGGGAATTAAAAAAGATACCCGTGAGATTAGAAAGCACCACAACTACTTCTCTCCTGCTCGGCGAGGCCGCCGAGCAGGAGGTCGGGAGGGGTGGTCGAAATTGTGCTCGGCCCCGTGCAAACTCCTCCCCTAAGTTAGGGGAGGTGTCGCAGAGCGACGGAGGGGTATGCTGTCGGTTGACGGTTGTCGGTTGTCGGTTGACGGTAGCTGAAAAATCGATTTTTCAGCTAACAGCCAACAACCCTCTCAATTCTCCAAACGAAAAGTCGTTGAGCCACTCTTCGCCGGTGGCTGAGTCGTGGGTGTGCATCTCCCACCATACGGGCACCACATCCCGAATGTCACCCTCAGGAGTGCGATAGATGATGAGCGTGGCGATGAGCGTGGCATCAAATGTGTCGAAAGTAACAGAGAGGGTTGCTGACAGAAAATCCCTCTCCCCGATGGCCTCCAAGAGGCATTCGGCAACCTGTGAGTACTCCTCGGTGGAAAATTCACAGATGCGGTCAAAAGAGTATTTTTCAGTTGGGTTCATAAAAATTGGATTTTAGAAATAAATTTCTTAACTTTGCTGCAAATATAAGTTCATTTTTTGAATTTTGTATTTCAAAACGTAAGAAAAATTCTAACAAATTTCTATATGGCTGACAATAAAGGATTAAGAGTAAAGCAGGTTCGTAAGGAGTTGGGGCTCACCCAAGACCTCTTTGCAAAGGCTCTCGGAGTGGGTAAGAGCGCACTCTCGATGATTGAGACGGGCAAGAGCGCACTTTCGGAGCGCAACAAGAACATTCTTGTTCAAGAATTGAACGTTAATCCCGATTGGATCGACACCGGCAAGGGCGAAATGTTCAATGGCCCACGGGACGAGTGGCAAAAATTCACCAAGCGCACCGACAATACCATACCCCACCAGAGCGTACCTTTATATAATATGGAGGGTACGGCAGGACTTGTACCACTCTTTTTGGACCCCACGAAGATCAAACCCGTGGACTACATCCACATCCCCAACCTGCCCAAGTGTGATGGTGCGATATATGTTGTAGGCGACAGTATGTACCCCTTGTTGAAGAGTGGCGACATCATTCTCTACAAGCAGATGAACGACCTGAACAACATCTTTTGGGGCGATATGTATCTGCTTTCCATCGACATCGAGGGCGAGGAGTACATCACCGTGAAGTATATCCAGAAGTCGGACCGCCCCGGATGTATCAAACTCGTGAGCCAAAACCCCCACCACGCCGACAAAGACATCGAGATTGAGCGTGTGAGGGCCTTGGCATTCATCAAGGCAAGCATCCGAATGAATTCCATGAAGTAAAATTGAAAATGGAAAATTGACGATTGACAAGAAAAAGATATGAAAAAGAATATATTTTTGTTTGTTGCTATGGTGTTGGCCATAGCAACAACACGAGGTGAGGACAACCTCGTGGGCCTATCATTGGGCGCATTTCAACCCACCGAGTTAAGAGAGTGGACACCAGCAGAGTTGCAAGCGAGTACACTAACTTTTGCGCCGACCAAGCCTCTTGCGCCAAGTATCCCCACGGGTAAACCGATGACCTTCTGGCAGCGCAGGAATGTACAGGTGGGCTTCGGTCTGCTGGGCGTGGGAGCCGTTGCCGCCTCGGCCGACCTGCAAACACGCCAACTCCGTCAGGACTACATCCCCACCTTCCGTATGCACCACGACGACTTTCTACAATTTGCCCCCCTTGCAATTACCGTTGGACTGAAAGCCTGCGGAGTGGAGAGTCGCAGTTCGTGGGAACGTCTGGCGCTGTCGAGCGCATTGGGCGTGGGTAGCACTATGGCGGTGGTCTATGCGGGCAAGTTCGGCATCGGTCGCCTCAGGCCCGACAACACACACCACAACTCCTTTCCCTCGGGCCACACGGCTATGGCCTTCTCGTCGGCCACCATACTCAACCGCGAGTATGGCCACCTCTCGCCGTGGGTTAGCGTGGTGAGCTACTCGGCCGCCACCATTACGGGCATCTCCCGAATGCTCAACAACCGCCACTGGCTCACGGACGTAATCGTGGGGGCAAGCGTCGGTATCCTCGGCACCGAGCTGGGCTACCTCCTTGCCGACAAGTGGCTCGGTAGTCGTGGACTCCTACGCCCCGAGGACGACGAGTGGAAGCCCGTACACATCGGCCGCAACCCATCGTATGTGGGTGTGGCTCTGGGAGGTAATATGCTCCTGTGGGATAGGAAACGATATGACAAGGTTGCCCCTTCGGGTGTGGGCTTCAACGTCGAGGGAGCGTGGTTTTTCACTCCCAACCTCGGTGTTGGTGGCCAGGCCAAGGTGGGGCGTTATGCCGACCTTATGGAGAAGGGTGCGCTGGGTGGCGGACACATCACCGACCCACAACCACTCAACAGCCTTGCCCTACAAGGAGGCCTATTCTACAACCACCCACTCGGCAATAGCGAACGCTGGGCGCTGGGGGCAAAGGCTCTGGCGGGCGTGGCCAAGAATCACTACCAGAAGAACGAGGTGGTGGATAATGATGGCACCCTCATCGGCCACCTCGAACACTCGCCCACCGAGCACCTCACCGCCACGCTGGGACTTTCGCTGCGCTATGTTGCTGCGGACAACCTCGGAGTGAGGCTCTTTGTGGACTACAATTGGATGCGTACGGGTGCGACCTACACCCCCACCACGGGTAGCCCCAAGAGTTTTGCAGCCTACCGCACACCACTCTCCGCAGGCATTGCCTTCGATGCGATGCTGTGGTAGAATGGGGAATTCAAAATTCAAAATTCAAAATTGAGAGCAGAAAGGGAATGGAAAAAAATTGAACTCTGCGCCAAGGGCGCACCTTAATTTTCAATTTTCCATTTTCCATTTTCAATTTTATCGTCAGTCGACGGTCGACGGTTGACACTGACTATCAAATAGTTCAACAAATGTAGAAACTTTTTCGCCACACTGCACACTATATTTGTTACCAAAAAAAAGTTTATGGTAACAGAGAAAGATTTTCAGGAGTGTGCCGAGGCTCTCGGAGTGGAGGTTGCGGCACTCAAAGCAGTGGTGGAGGTGGAGTGTAGCAGCAAGGGTGGTTTCCTTGTGGATGGCCGCCCGAGGATACTCTTCGAGGGGCACATCTTTTGGCGCAGGTTGGCACTGCGTGGCATAGACCCCGAGCCGCTCGCTGCGGAACACCCCGACATCATCTACCCCCGTTGGGAGCGTAGCCACTACCGAGGGGGTGCTGGCGAGTGGGAGCGTTTCGGGTGTGCCTCGGCCATCTGCCACGGGGCAGCCATAGAGTCGGCAAGTTGGGGTTTGTTTCAGATTATGGGCTTCCACTGGAAGACGTGCGGATGCTCCTCGCCGGAGGACTTTGCGGAACGTATGGGCCGCAGCGAGGGAGAACAAATGAAGCTTGCAATGCGTTTTCTACAAAAAACAGGCATTGCAGAGTGGCTAAAAACCAAAGATTGGAGTACCTTTGCATTGCGCTACAATGGGAGCGGCTACAAGGCCAACCACTACGACACCCGCTTACAGAGGGCGTATGAGAAATTCAAAATAGAAAAATGAAAAAGATAGAACTACTTGCTCCGGCAAAAGACCTACGCACAGCGTGCGCCGCCATTGACAGCGGTGCCGATGCGGTCTATATGGGTGGGCCGAGTCTGGGTGCAAGGGCTGCGGCCACCAACTCGTTGGAAGATGTGAGGGCGGCAGCCGAGTATGCACACCTCTTTGGCGCAAGGCTCTATCTGACACTCAACACCATAGTCTATGAGCACGAACTCTCCGAGGCTCGTCGCATAGCACAAGAGGCCATTGATGCAGGCGTTGATGCGCTCATCATACAAGACCCTGCCTACCTGCGTATGGGCATTGAGGGTGCCGAGTGGCACGCCTCCACACAGTTCTACAACGCAACACCCGAGGGGGTTGCATTCCTCGGCGGTGCAGGGTTTAGCCGTGTGATACTCGAAAGGGGACTGACACGGGAGGAGGTTAAATCTATCTGCGAGGCTACGGATGCCGAGATTGAGGTCTTTGTCCACGGAGCGATATGCGTGTGTGGCAGCGGTAGGTGCTATATGAGCCGTTCGCAGAGCCACCGTAGCGGCAATAGGGGCGAGTGTAGCCAGCCTTGCCGCCAGACCTACGACCTGGTGGATGGAAATGGCAAAATAATACGCAAGGGAGCCCACCTGCTCTCGGTGAGGGATATGGATATGTCGGCCCACATTGGCGAACTGCTGGATCTGGGCGTGGTGTCGTTCAAGATTGAGGGTAGGCTCAAAGATGAGGCCTATGTGCGTAACATCACCGCCCACTACAACCGACTGCTCAACGAGGCACTCGCCAAGCGACCACACCTCACAAGGGCTTCACAAGGCACCTCAACCATAGATTTCACTCCCTCGCCCGCCAAGACCTTCACTCGTAATGGCGGCCCCTATGTCTTTGGCGGCAAGCGAGCAGGCCTTGCCACATTCGACACCCCAAAGGCTATGGGCGAGCCCCTCGGTAAGGTTAGGGAGATAGGCAGGGGATGGTTTGTGCTCGACCGCAAGGTGGAGCTCCACGCCGGCGACGGAGTGTGCTACACCCACGAGGGGCAACTCTATGGTACCAACATCAACTCGGTTGAGGGCGGGCGCATCAGGCCCAACCGTATGGAGGCACTCACCGTGGGCGCACAACTCTTCCGCAACCACGACAAGGCCTTCCACGACACCCTTGCAAGCACACGCACCCGTCGCTCGTTGCCCCTGTGGTTTAGCCTCTCGGGCAACACCGAGGGCATAACCCTCACGGCCCACGACAAGAGTAACAACACCACACAAACATCTCTTATACAACACTTTGACACAGCAGCCAAACCCGACACGGCTTTGGCAAACATACGCACCTCGCTCGCCAAGAGTGGAGGCTCACCCTTTGATATTGAGGGCGTGGAAATTGATTTTGTGGGCGCAGTACCCTTCCTACCCACCTCTCTCCTCAACTCGCTCCGTAGGAATGTGTTGGAGAGTATGGAGAGGGTGTTGAGGGCCACACAGCCGGAGAAGAACATCGCCACCGAGAACACCTCGCTGCCATACCCCACTACCACCCTGCGTGGCGACCACAACGTGGTCAACTCCCTCTCCCGCAAGTTCTACACCGACCACGGCGTGGAGCACATCGACGAGGGCTACGACACCCTGCCCGACCTGACGGGTGTGGAGGTTATGCGCACCCCCTATTGTATCCGCAGGGAGATTGGTCAGTGCCTTTTGAAGGGCTCGTCGTTGCGTGAGCCACTCACACTGAGGCACGGCGAGGATGAGTACCGCCTGCGCTTCGACTGCAAAAGGTGTATGATGTATGTGGTGAAGAATTGAAAATTGACGGTCGACGGTTGACGGTCGACGGTAGACGAATAAAGATATGAAACACCCCGAACTACTCTCCCCCGTGTGGGAAGATTACGAACTCATCGATTGTGGCGACTTCGAGAAACTCGAACGCTTCGGCAAGTATATCACTCGCCGCCCCGAGCCACAAGCCATCTGGCACCGCACACTCTCCAATGAGGAGTGGACCAAATTGGCCACCGCCTCCTTTGTTAGGGAAAAAAGTACCGCCAGCGACGAGCGTGGTCGTTGGCACCTGCGCCCCACACAACCCGACCAATGGTACATTCGCCAAAGGATTGGAGATAAGCAAATTAGGATGCGCTTGGGCCTCACCTCGTTCAAGCACGTTGGCGTTTTTCCCGAGCAGGCCGAAAATTGGAATTTTATCTTTGAGAGGGTGCAATCGCAGGCTAAACGTGCCAAAAGGAACCGTCCCAAGGTGCTCAATATGTTTGCCTACACGGGCGGTGCTTCGCTGGCAGCCGCAGCCGCAGGCGCCGAGGTTACCCACGTGGACAGCGTAAAGCAGTGTATATCGTGGGCAAGGGAGAATATGGAAGCCAGCCACCTCGAAGGCATACGTTGGGTGGTGGAGGATGCGCTCAAATTTGCACGCCGTGAGGTTAAGCGAGGACACCGCTACGATGGTATCATCCTCGACCCTCCCGCCTATGGACGTGGCCCCGAGGGCGAAAAATGGGTGCTCGAACAGAACATCGCCGAGATGCTCTCCCTGTGTGCCGAGTTGCTTTCCGATGGTGGTTTCTTGGTGCTCAACCTCTACTCTATGGGACTCTCGGCCACTCTCGCCAAGAGTGCCGTGAACCAACTCATTCCGAGCCCCTCGTTTGAGCAATTTGGCGAGCTACTCTTCACCGACCGAGCAGGCAAATCGCTCCCGCTGGGTGTATATTATAGGTGTGTAAAATAGCCCCTCTGCACGTTTTTTTCAAAAAGCAACCACCATCACCACACACGACACAGGATATGAATAGCGAACTGAGGGCCTACATCGAGGAGCACATCCTACCCCGCTATGAGAGCCACGATGCCGCCCATCGTAGGGACCACGCCGAGGGTGTCATCGAGCGTAGCCTCGCACTTGCCACCCACTACGATGTGGACCCCGATATGGTCTATACCATCGCTGCGTGGCACGATGTGGGACTCTGTGAGGGCCGTGAGCAACACCACATATCCTCAGGGCGTATGTTATTGGAGGACAACACTATGCAAAGGTGGTTTACCACGGAGCAACTCAACATAATGAGGGAGGCCATCGAGGACCACCGAGCCTCCTCCTCCCACCCTCCACGCACCATCTATGGGGCCATTGTGGCCGAGGCCGACCGACAAATTGTGCCGGAGGTGGTGATGCGCCGCACGGTGCAGTATGGCCTTGCCCACTACCCTGCCCTCAGCCGCGAGGAACATTGGCAACGATTCCTGGGCCACCTACACGAGAAGTATGACCACGGTGGCTACCTCAAACTCTACATACCACACTCCGATAATGCCGTCCGCTTGGCGGAACTGCGTGCGCTCATCGCACAACCCGCCCTGCTCCGCACCTACTTCGAGACCCTCTTTGAGGAGGACCAGAAAATGGAAAATTGAAAATTCCTCCTCCTAAGGTAGGGGAGGAATGGTCGGATGGCACGGGTAACAAAAAAGCAACCCGTGAAAAAGGTGGGCCCCTCCGAGGTCTTGGGTATTAAAAAAGATACCCGTGAAAAAAGCTGCTCCCCTAAGTCAGGGGACGTGACACAAAGTGGCGGAGGAGTATGTTAGTCAAGTGACGGTTGACGTTTGACGGTTGACGGTCGACGGTCGACGGTCGACGGTCGACGGTCGACGGTTGACGGTCGACGGTTGACAAAAAAATAAAGGGCTCCGAAATCTCGGAGCCCTTCACTTTCTTTTGAGTTCTTACGCTTACTCGCTGATGGGAGTTACGTTAACAAACGATTTGCCGTTTGCCTTCTTGTGGAAGCTTACGGTACCATCTACCAATGCGAACAGGGTGTGGTCTTTACCCATACCTACGTTCTCACCGGGATTATGAACAGTACCCCTCTGACGGACGAGAATGTTGCCAGCTTTTGCAAACTCACCGCCGAACAATTTAACGCCGAGTCGTTTGCTCTCCGACTCACGGCCGTTCTTTGAACTACCTACACCTTTCTTGTGTGCCATTGTCTGTGAATTTTAAGTTATGCAACAACAATGTCCTCTACCACTACCTGGGTCAGATACTGACGGTGACCGTTCAGTTTCTGGTAACCTTTACGACGTTTCTTCTTGAAAACAAGAACCTTGTCGTCCCTCAGGTGACGAAGAACTTTTGCTTTTACAGAGGCACCTTCTACAACAGGTGTGCCTACCAAAACCTGACCGTCGTTGTCTACCAGCAGGACTTTGTCGAAGCTCACCGAGGCTTCTACATCCTCGTGGAGACGGTTTACGTAGAGCTTCCTACCTTTCTCAGCCTTAAACTGTTGGCCTGCGATTTCTACTATTACGTACATAGTTTTAAT
>JAGBGK010000007.1 GCA_017936005.1 Tidjanibacter sp. | reverse complement strand
AATTGGAAATTATGCATTCAAGAGTTGCTCCTCGCTGACAAGTGTTACCATTCCCGACAGCGTTACTGAGATTGGAGATAATGCATTCTATGGTTGCTCCTCGCTGACAAGCATTACCATTCCCGACAGCGTTACTTCGATTGGAGAGTATGCATTCTATTATTGCTCCTCGCTGACAAGTGTTACCATTCCCGAGGGCGTTACTTCGATTGGAGAGAAAGCATTCTATCGTTGCTCCTCGCTGACAAGCATTACCATTCCCGACAGCGTTACGGAGATTGGAAGGGATGCATTCTTTGGTTGCACCTCGCTGACAAGTGTATATTGCAAGCCTACGACTCCGCCTCGTGGAGAATCTTATATATTTTCGTATAACAATAACTACTATCAACCTATTGGTTGCAAGATTTATGTACCCACCGAGAGCGTGGATGCATACAAAGCAGCCGAGTATTGGAGCGAGTATGCCACCGACATCGTTGGCTACAACTTTTAGCGGCGACACTCATTAGTACACACTAAGATGGCGTATGCAACTGTGCATACGCCATCTTTTTTGTTAAAATCGTGTTGCCACGAGGGGTGAATTACTCCTCGGCAGTCTTGGCTACTCCTCCACCCTCTTGTAGATTGTGGCCGTGCGGCAAACGTTGTAGATACGCAGGTAGGGGCGCACCTCGCCGTCGTCGTCCTTACGATTGAACGAGAAATATTCGCCCATGAGTTCGTTGCGCTCATAGCCGCCAAAGCGTTCCTCGTCAGTGGAGAGAATAATCTTATATTTACCCGCCTCCGGTACCGGAATAACATAGTTCGGCACACTGCGCGAGGGGTTCCAATTGAAGACATAGACAAGGTCGCCGTGGCTATAAACCATCACTTGGTCGCCATCGTACATCGCAAGTTGGCGGGCAAAGCCCTGACCGAGTTGGTTGTAGCGCAAAAGCAGCTTTATCATAGCGCGGTCAAATTCGCCGAGGGCGTGGTAACGCAGTTCCTTATTATCCACCAGCGACCATTGGCGGCGAGCGTGTTGGTAGCTCCAATTGTTGCCCAATCGCGGGAAGTCTATCCACTCGGGGTGACCAAACTCGTTGCCCATAAAGTTAAGGTAGGCCTGACCGCCAAGCGAAGCCGTCACAAGGCGTATCATCTTGTGCAGGGCCATACCCCTATCCACTGCCATATTGCTGCTACCCATGTGCATCGAGTCGTACATCGCCGTTTGCAGCAGGCGGAACGCAATGGTCTGGTCGCCCTGCATAGCTTGGTCGTGCGACTCGCAGTAGGCCACCGTGCCCGCATCCGCCAAGCGGTTGCACATCACATTCCAGATGTCCCACACGTTCCACTTCTCGTCGGGCACCTCTTTGAGCATCTTAATCCAAAAGTCGGGAATACCCATCGCCAAGCGGTAGTTGAAACCCAAGCCACCCTCCTCTTCGGGAGCGCTGATGCCCGGCATACCGCTAACATCCTCCGCAATGGTAATCGCATCGGGGCGCAGGGTGTGAACAAGGTGGTTGGCAAGGCGGAGATAGGTGATGGCATCACGATTTACGCCCGCATCAAAATACTTTTCTCTGCAATCGAAGTCGGTGTAGCCGTGGTGGTAGTAGAGCATCGAGGTAACCCCATCGAAGCGGTAGCCGTCGAAGTGGAACTCCTCAATCCAATATTTCACGTTGGAGAGCAGGAAGTGTTGCACCTCGCGCTTGCCGTAGTCGAAAATCTTCGAGTCCCAATAGGGTTGGTTGCCAGCCTCGCCCGCAAGCGAGTAGTGGTTGGGCGAGCCGTCGAGTTCGTTGAGTCCCTCGGCAAAGTTCTTCACATAGTGGGCGTGGACAATATCCATAATCACCGCGATATTCATATCGTGGGCCTTACGCACCAGAGCTTTCAGCTCCTCGGGCGTACCAAAGCGGGAGGAGGGAGCAAAGAAGCTCGACACGTGGTAGCCGTAACTACCATAGTATGGGTGCTCGGCGATGCCCATAATCTGGATGGCATTGTAGCCTGCGGCCTTGATGCGCGGCAAGACAACGTCAGCAAACTCGGTATAGGTACCCACTCCGAGCTTTTCCTGCGCCATACCCACGTGGCACTCATAGATGAACAGCCCCTCGGTTGTGTCCACCTTGAATCCATCACCCTGCCAATCGAATGGCTCGGCAGGATTCCAAAATTGGGCCGAGAAGTTCTTGGTTTCGTCATCCTGCACAGCACGTGTGGTCCACGCAGGGATGCGCTCGTGGGTGCCGTTGTCGCCAACCACCAAAATCTTGTAAAGCATACCGTGCACCAGCGGCACATCCCTATCCGAGAGGAATATGCTCCACACACCATTGGCGGGATTCTTGAACAGTGGCAAGGAGTTGCGGTCCCAACCGTTGAAGTCGCCAAAAATGTAGACTTCGTGGGCGGCAGGCAGCCACTCACGGAACCACCAACCACCGTTGCGCTCATCCCTCTGAAAACCGAAGTAGCGGTAGCCATTAGCATAGTCCACAATGGAGCCCGAGGAGGCCTCAATATCGGCCAAATGGTCGGTATAGAGCTTGTGTCGAAGGTTAAGTTCATCTTCGACAGGTTCGAGCCAACTATCTTTTTCTATGATTGCCAGACGTTTAGCCATAGTAAGTGCTTTTTAATCGAGAATAAAATTACTCCTTTTACTCCGAATATGCAAATTTATTCACAAAAAACACTATTTTTGTATGTTTAATGCAGATATTTGGACTAATAAAATACACTAACATTTTTTAACTAACACTTTAAATTTATGCTTAACTTTTTTGCAGATCTCTGGGCTAACAACCGCCCGATGCTTATTTTGTTGGCGATTCTGGTAGTGGTTATACCCTTCTTGGTATTCTACATCAGCAAGGCCAAAAAGGAGCACCCCAAAGGCTTGATTGCTGCCGCACTGAGTAACATGGGCGAGCGATTCGGCTACTACATCATGAACGCCGTGCTGTTGCTGTTCATCTGTTCCAAGTTCGGTATTAGCGATGACGCTGCCGGTTGGATTTATGCCGTGTTCTATTTCCTCATCTATGTTCTGAGCCTCCCCGGTGGTATGATTGCCGACCGCACTCAGAAGTACAAAGGCACCATCATTACCGGTCTGTTGGTGATGGCTCTTGGCTACGGCATCCTTTCCATTCCCGTATTTGCCGATAAAACTGGCTTCTCGTGGGTATTGGTACTCACCTGCATCGCTCTGTTCATCATCGCGTTTGGTAACGGTTTGTTCAAAGGTAACCTCCAAGCTATCGTTGGTCAGATGTATGACAACTTCGAGGCCGAGGCTGCAAAGAAAGGTCCCGAAGAGTTGGCCAAAGCAAAAGAGAAACGCGACTCCGGTTTCCAGATTTTCTATGTATTCATCAACATTGGTGGCGTTATCGCTCCCTTCATCGCTCCCCTGCTGAGGAGCTTCTGGTTGAAGATGCACAACCTCTCCTACAATGCCGACCTTCCCCGTTTGTGCCACGAGTACATCAACGGTGCCGAGAATATGAGCGCAGTAGCAACCGAAAACCTCAACAATCTGGCCACTGCTGTTGGCCACACCGGCGCAGTAGACGCTGCATTCTGCAATAGCTATTTGGAGATTTTCAACACTGGTGTTCACTTCTCGTTCATCGCTTCGGTGTTGGCAATGCTGCTCTCGCTGACCATCTTCCTCTGCGTTAAGGGTAAATTGCCCAACCCTGCAAAGAAGGAGAAGAAAGCAGACGTTCAGTACACCGCAGAGGAGAAAGCCGCCAATGCAAAAGAGATTAAACAGCGCCTCTATGCTCTGTTTGCAGTGCTCGGCGTTGCCGTATTCTTCTGGTTCTCGTTCCACCAAAACGGTCAGTCGTTGTCGGTATTTGCTCGCGACTTCGTTTCGACAGGTTCCATTCCTCCCGAAATTTGGCAGTGCATCAACCCCTTGTTCGTGATTATCCTCACCCCCGTGATTATGTGGATTTTCGGCTCGCTTGCACGCAAAGGCAAAGAGGTTTCGACTCCTCGCAAGATTGCTCTCGGTATGTTCATCGCAGCCCTTGCCTACATCTTCCTGATGATTGTGGCTGTGGTTAATGCTTATCCTTCGGGTGCAGAATTCAAGGGTTTGGGCGAGGCCATCAAGGAGTCGATGAAGTGCAATCCTATGGTGCTTATCGCAACCTACTTCTTCCTCACCGTGGCCGAGTTGTTCATCTCGCCTCTGGGCCTTTCGTTCGTGTCGAAGATTGCACCTCGCCACTTGCAGGGTATCTGTCAGGGCTTGTGGCTGTCGGCTACCGCTATCGGTAACCTCTTCATCGCACTCGGCGTGACTATGCTCAACACCTTCCCCCACCAGTGGATGTGCTGGGCTGTGTTTGCAGGCTTCTGCCTCATCTCAATGGGTGTAATGCTCGGTATGGTTAAGTGGCTCGAAAAAGTTACTGCCTAAATGCCGTATCATAATATTTCAAACAGCAGGGAACCTAATGTTGGTTCCCTGCTGTTTTTACAAATTAAACCTCTACCCTATTTGATAGGACGCATAAAGCAGATAAATTTTCACAAAAATTTTGGTGATAATAAAAAAGTGCCTATATTTGCACCCGCAAAACGGGTTTAGCTTCCGTGGAGCATTTATTCAAATAATGCGGAAATAGCTCAGTTGGTAGAGCACAACCTTGCCAAGGTTGGGGTCGCGAGTTCGAGTCTCGTTTTCCGCTCCAAGTCCAAAAGTTTTAAGGACAAAATCAAGCAAAACCCTTTGAAACATCGTTTCAGAGGGTTT
>JAGBGK010000044.1 GCA_017936005.1 Tidjanibacter sp. | reverse complement strand
ATCGTCCAACGACAATTCTAAATTCAAAATTCAACATTCAAAATGGAAAATGGAAAATTGAAAATGGAAAATTATTTTCTCTCTAAGTTAAAGGGAGTGCCTGAAAGGCGGGGGCGTCTGTCATTCTCCCCTAAGTTAGGGGAGATGGTGCGCAGCACCAGAGAGGTCTGTTGTGTTTTATCTAACGTCAATTGACTTTTTTAATTTTCAATTCCCTTTCTTGCCCTTCCTGCCTTTTCTGCCTTTTCTGCCCTTAAACAGACCTCACCCGGCCTTCGGCCACTGCTCGGCGAGGCCGCCGAGCACAATTTCGACCACCCCTCCCTTACCTCCCCTGTCGTAGGGGAGGTGTAACATAGGCGAGGGTTGATTTTCAATTTTCAATTTTCAATTTTCCACTCCCTTTCTACCCTTTCAACTATGCGTTAATCATCATAGGCATCAACAGCATCAGGGTGTTTGCACTCTGGGGCTCATCGTAGAGAGGTTTGAACACACCTGCCCTTGTGCTGTCGGCCAACTCGATAACCACGCTGGGGGTCTCGATGTTGGAGAGGATATCCACCAAGAAGGTCGATTTGAAGCCGATGGTAATGGCCGAGCCCTCGTAGGCACACATCACGGTCTCCTGTGCCGAGTAGGAGAAGTCGAGGTCTTTGGTTGCAAGGTTGATGGTGTTGGCATTGATGTTGAACTCCACGAGGTTGGTAGCCTGGTTGGAGCAGACAGCCACACGCTTGATTGCGTTGAGCAACTCCACCCTGTCAACGATGACCTTATTGGGGTTAGCGGCGGGAATCACAGCGTTGTAGTTGGGATATACTCCCTCAATCAGACGGCACACGAGGGTGCTGCCCGAGAGGTTGAACACCACGTTCTTCTTGTCGAACGACACCTTCACGGCCTCCTCCTCTTTGAGTAGGATGGAGCGCAACAGGTTAGAGGGTTTCTTGGGCAGGATGAACGACGAAGCGGCTGCCACCTCTGCCTGTGCATTGTACTTAACGAGTTTGTGAGCATCGGTAGCCACAAATGTAACCTCGCCCTCGGCGATGTTCACATAGATACCGTTCATAATGGGGCGGAGGTGGTCGTCGGCAGTAGCGAAGATGGTCTTGTTGATACCGCCAATCATCATATCCACATCCATCTCAACCTCCGATTTTTCCTCGCCGAGTTCGGGGAGTGCGGGGTAACCCAGACCAGATGTTCCGGGGATTTTGAGCGAGCCGCTCTTCCAGCTTACGGTAATCTCCCAGGTGTTCTCGTCAGCCTCGATGGTGAGTGGCTGCTCGGAGAACTCCTTCAAAGAGTCGAGCATCAGCTTCACGGGTGCAGCGATGGTGCCCTCCCTCTCCACGCTATCCACAGCTACGGTGGTGATGAGGGTGGTTTCGAGGTCGGAAGCGGTGACTTTCAGGATACCGTCTTTCAGATCGAAGAGGAAATAGTCCAAAATGGGGAGTGTGTTTTTGTTGCTCACCACCTTACCGGTTGTCGACAGAGTCGAGAGCAGAGCCGAAGATGAGATTGTAAATTTCATAACTACTTGATTTTTGTTGTTTTACATATATTATTTTTCTTATTTTCCGTTTTTGCTCCAATGGTCTGTTTAGACCATTGGCCAATCTAACCTTCAAAGATACAAAAAGAATTGGGAAAAAAGAAATTTTTACTAAATTTCTCTCTTCCACCTAATTAATTTGTAACCTCTGTCTATTGCTTAACCTGCATTTGTGAGAATTAAAATTTAATCTCTCTGTGAGATATAAATCATTTAGAGTTGTTAATTTTGTGTGAAATATGTAAATTTGTGCAACTATAACCTAAGCAAATAATACAACTATGCTACGACGAATCCTAATCACTCTGTCGCTTCTACTTACCCTTTGCACTCTGCCATCGTGGGGACAGTCATCCCTAACTGCCCAACAAGTTGCCGCCATCAAGAAGAATGCCGAGGCGGGCGATTTGAACGCGCAGATAGAATTGACAAATTATTATATGAGAATACGGGATTATGAGAATAGTGTTTATTGGGTAGAAAAGGCAGCTGCACAAGGGGCCTTTGAAAGTCAAGTATTACTGGCGTTTTGCTATGATGCAGGCTTGGGAGTGGATACGAACAGTTCTTTGGCCAAATATTGGTTGCGTAAAGCATTAGATAATAATAGTCGTGACGATAGCTTTTTTAATGTAAGTAAGCCAGTTCTAAAGGCTCTCGGTTCGCTGATAGTACGCATTGCCTTAAATTGTGAAAATAACAATGAAAGTTCGGAGGCTGCTTATTGGATGCACAATGCTGCGAAGATAGGTTACCCTGTGGGGCAATTTTTCCTTGCATTAGCTTATTGGGAGGGAAAATCATATTCTTGTCAACAAGATTTGGCTTTGGCCGATTATTGGTGTCGTAAGGCATTTGAAAATGAGTCTTTTGAAGATTTATTGCTAAAAGAGGCTAAGATGGATAGGAAAGAGCTTAGATTAAGTCTTTATACTATATGTGTCTCTTTTTATCTTAGCTGGTACGATGCTGGTGATAGTGAAAAAGCTGAGTATTGGTCGGAGAAATCAAGGGAGTTTAATGACTCCGCTGAGAAGTCATCATCTTCCTCCACGACACCATCATCGTCCTCTTCTGCTACAAAGAGTGCTTCAACCTCCGCAAGCAACTCCTCTACGCCCAATCCGAGTGGTGTGGTGATTAACACCCCAAATAGCGAGTCAACAGCAACGTCGTCATCGTCCACAACGTCATCAAAGGCGGCTTCAACAGCTCAGACTACTACTCAAAAGTCCTCTGTCACATCAGCGTCCTCCGCGGCATCATCATCTTATGGCTCGTCGTCTGCCACATCAGCGTCCTCCGCGGCGTCATCATCTTATGGCTCGTCGTCTGCCTCCTCCTACAATTCTTACTCCTATAATTCGAGTAGCTATTCTCGCGGAAGTGAGTTGAGCGAGTGGTGGAACGATCGCCATGGTATAGATAATACCGTCTATGGCGAGTTCTTGGTGGGCTATGCATTTTCCGACAATCAGGACGCAACTTTGGGTGTCAACTTGGGTTTCTTCGGAGAGGAGGAATATGGTCGCTTGGGCCTTCATGCGTCGTTGAGCATGATGGGTGGCCCCGATAGTTGGGGTTTCCGCGCAGGTCCGCTGTTGCGACTCAATGACCATTCCTACGACGTGGAGTGGCAACTCTATGCGGGCTTGGGCCCACATTGGGATACTGTGGACCACAAGGCCCCCGAAGGGCTCGTAACCACCTGCCATTTTGCGTGGGAGGCTGGTGTGAGGGCCAACTTTATGGAACTCACCGATGATTGGATAATCTCGCTTTCGAGTGTTTCGCTTGGATTACAATTCGTTATGAATGAGGTCGTTCCTACCCTGGGACTGTCGCTGTGGCCTGCGTTGCTGTTCGATGATGATTTTGACCTCGATTTGGACCTTGACCTTGACTTTGGCTCAAATTACTACACTTTTGTGGGTGAGTGTATGACAGCCTTTGGCGATGGAGCACTGATGGGTGCTTCGGTAGCTTGGATGCCTTCCAAACTCGGTTGGTATGCTTCTGCGCTGGGAGCCATTGAGGCCGAAGGTAATTCGTTTACCACGGGCCCTGTGTGGAGTATGAACGAGGGTGCATTGTCGTTCTATACAGGTCTGGGTAATGTTGCAGGTGACTTTGGTGTTGATTTGGGTATCAGGGGAATTGGCAACTTCTCATTGAGTCTTGGTTTGCAGTCCAATTTCGACGCCACATTCATCACATTTGGTTGCGGTTTTGCCTTGTAAACCCACCGTGCCAACAACATAAAAGCCACCCACAGTACTTGTGGGTGGCTTTATTATGCGCTATTGTTGTAAGAATAATTTGTCGCTACTCTTGCCTGAAAAGGTCCACAAACCACTGTGGGGCGTGACAGGGGCGACGGGTGGTGGTGTTCACAAAGACCAGCTCCACGAAGCCCGTGTTTATCAACTCGCCCGCCTCGTTGCGTATCTCGTGGTCGAAGCGGAGCCTTGCGCCCGTTATCTCGTTCATCCTACACTTGATGGTCAGCAGGTCGTCATATCGTGCGGGGGTGAAAAACTTCATACCCACCTCCCTGACGGGCATCATCACACCCCTATCCTCCATCATCTTGTAGCTGGCACCCATCTGTCGGAGCAACTCGGTGCGTGCATACTCATAGTAGACGGGGTAGTTGGAGTGGTGTACAAACCCCATCTGGTCGGTCTCCTTGTAGCGTACTCGGAGAGTTATGTCTTTTTTGTAAACTACCATAAATCAAATGTTTGTCGTTGTGTTTAATCTTCCTCATCGGGGAGTCTTTCGAGGAAAGTGATGCGAACCTCTTCCCTTATGGTGCGGCCACTTTCGAGCCTTATGCCACACTCCTCATCTCTGTCCAAAATATCACGTTCGCCGGCCACGTCCACCAAATAGCGGCCCACGGGAGGCATCATTTTGTTGGTCATCAGGTGTGCCAAACAACCTCTTTCAACCGTTGAGGTTACAAAGTAGCGGTGGCCCAACATAGCCGCAGCGCCATCCAAGTCGCCCTCGGCCAGCAGCCCCCTGATTATGGTCGAGCTAATCTTGCCACCATCCATTGTGAGTGCCGAACAACGCACCACATCGAAACCATAGAGTTTGCCCAAACGCTCAAAGTGGTCGCTGGGGGTTTGCCTACCGTCGCTACCGAAGCGGTGGTTGTAGCCCACAACGAGGGTGTGGAGGTGGAGTCGGCCCACCAAAAAGTCCCTCACAAATTCCTCCGCAGTGCGTGCTGCGAAGTTGGGCGAGAAGCGTGCCACGATGAGGTGGTCCACGCCTGCCTCTTCGAGGAGTGCTATTTTTTCGGGTGCGGTGGAGAGTATCTCCACATTGCCACCACCGGGCAGTATCTCTCGTGGGTGGGGCGAGAAGGTAACAACCACACTGCTGCCGCCCACCTCGTGTGCCACCTCTTTCACCCTGCGTAACATCACAAGGTGTCCGGAGTGAACGCCATCGAAGGAGCCGATGGTTACCACCGGTCGGAGGATACCCTCTATGTTGTCGTCAAAACTGTAATGTACTTCCATACCGTCTACCATTTACCGTCTACCGTCAACCGTCAACCGTCTACCGACTTTTGAATTAGTAAAGAGTAATTTTGAATTTTCAATTTTCAATTCTCGCAAATGCGAGTAAGCGAGGGCAAAGGCTGCTTGCAGACTCTGCCGAGCGAGAGCATTTTAGACAAAACACCGTTTTGTCAATTCTCCTCCTGCTCTTTCACGAAGTATGCCACCTTCTCCAAGAGGGTTGTGATGTCGTAGTTCTCGACCACAATACCGAGTGGGAAGTTGAGTGGCTTGGAGGTGAAGTTGAGCACACCCTTGATACCTGCATTCACAATGGGCAACACCGTCTCTTCGGCCTTGCAAGTGGGGCAGGAGAGGATGACGATGTTGATATCCAGCTCCTCCACCTTCTGGGCGAACTCCGTCATCGAGTAGCAGGGGATGTCGTCAATGAAAGAGCCCACCTTGTGTTCGTCCACGTCAAAGGAGGCCACGATTTTGAGTTTGAGGCCCTTGCCGTTGAAATACTTTGTGATGGCCTGACCGAGGTGTCCCATACCGATAACGCCGATGTTCATCGGGGCTTCGGAGTCGAGGATGTCGCTGATGAAATCGGCCAACACGCTCACATCATAGCCCTTTTTGGTGTCGCTCGAAAAGCCAATGAGCATCAAATCACGCCTTACTTGCACAGCAGTAAGGCCGTGGATGCCGGCCAGAACGTGTGAGAATATGTGGGTGATACCCTGCTTTTGACAACGCAGCAGTGTGCGCCTGTATTCGCTCAACCTTTCTACGGTTTTTTCGGGCAATGACTGAATATCCGACATATAATTTTCTGCTTTGAGTTTTTGTTATTTGGCCCAAAGATAATAATTTTGCTCGAAATTTAATACACTCGCTATGATAAAAGGAGCAATATTCGATATGGATGGCGTGTTGGTGAACAATATGGGTGTTCACTTTGAGGCTTTTGCGGAGATGGGACGCCGCTATAACATCTCTGCCGAGCCGGGTAAGGATTTCAGCCACCTCAACGGACGAGGTAACGAAGACATCATCACGGCACTCTTCCCCGAGTGGCTCGTGAAGGAGAAGGGCGTTGATGGTCTGGCTGCCGAGAAGGAGGCTGTCTACCGTGAGATTTATGCTCCGAAGATTCGCCCCACCGATGGTCTTGTGGACTTTTTGGCTCGCCTGAAAGAGGAGGGTTTTGTGTGTGCCGTTGGCTCGTCGGGACCGAAGGATAATGTGGAGTTTGTGTTGGAGAGGTGCGGCATTAGCGACTACTTCGATGTGCGCATTAGTGGCGATATGGTTACTCGCTGTAAACCCGACCCCGAGATATTCCTCACTGCGGCCTCCAAGTTGGGCCTTGCGCCGGAGGAGTGTGTGGTCTTTGAGGATGCTGTTGCGGGTGTTGCTGCTGCGAGGGCTGCGGGTATGAAGGTAGTTGCCATTGCCTCCACCCACACTGCCGAGGAACTTGCTGCCAAGACATCCCCCGACCTCATAGTCAACGACTTTGCGGAGCTGTTAGCCATTAGCCATTAGCCATTAGCCATTAGCAGTTGGCTTATTCTGCTTTCCCTTTGAGTGCCCCATCGAAGAAGGCACCCACTTTGGCCTGCATATCGTGGCCGAAGTAGTGTGGCGAGGGCCACATTATCCACCGCAAATTATCCCCTACGCCCCTGCTATCCCACACCTTTTCCATCTTTCGGTAGGCCTCTTCCACGCCCTGCGGAAAGAGTTTATCCTTTGCGCCAGAGATGAAGAGTGCCGGTTTGGGGCAGGCGAGTGAGGCCACATCGGGGTTGTCCAACCAACGAGAGAGCATAGGTATCTGCATCGTAAAGGCCGAGCCGCCTTTGAGTTCGTTGTTACCTTGTGCGAGTAGTGCGTGGGAGGTTGCCATCCAACACACGGGAGCAAATGCCGCCACCTTGTCGCTCAGGGCCGCCGCCATCCACGCCCTATGTCCGCCCATCGAGTGGCCATAGACACCGATGCGCTGTGGGTCCACAAAGTCCTGTGCTGCAAGCCATTCTATGCTCCTCAGGTCGTCCCACGTTATGATACCCACAAGGGTTGTGCCTAACTTCAAACAGTTGGATGCGAGGGCCTGCTGGGTGTCATATTTGGTCTGCCTTCCATCCTCTCCCTCGCCACGATTACCCCACATCAGGGCATCGATGGCCAACACCACAAATCCCTCTGCGGCATAGCGGTCGCCCGTGAATATGCCGTCGTAGTTCTTTGCGGCCCACGCCTCGGCATCCCTGATGACCTCTTCGCTCTCGGCTATGGGACGGATGACCTTTTCTTTACCAATGGAGAACTTGGCTCCGTGGTCGTGGAGTGCCACGAGCGCAGGGTGTGGACCCGTGGTGTCGGGCACCAAAAGATAGGCCCGTATGAGGTTGCCTTCGGAAATTTCAAACTCTATTTTGTGGGCCTTATAACCCTCTCGTTGCTCGGTTGCAAGGGTAGTGTAAGAGGTTGATGTTGGGGCTTTGGGAGGGAGGCCCATAAGGTCAAAAATTTTTCCCCTGCACTCGGTGCGCCAAGCCTCAAAATCGCCCTCGCCACTCCACGCCATAGGGTACTCCTGTTGTGGCTGCCACCCTCGTGGCAACCTACCCTCAACCTCCTGCGCCACAACACTGCTTACCGCAAGACTCAATAGTATCGTAAAGGCCAACCGTTTCATAAGGAAAATAACTAATTTTCCATTT
>JAGBGK010000006.1 GCA_017936005.1 Tidjanibacter sp. | reverse complement strand
TGGCTACAAATAGAGGCCATCTCTCTTCGATTTTGTCAATTCAAAAATTATTCGTAAATTTGTCGTAAGCAACTGTAGTTCTGAAGTTTGTATGGCAAAAGTCGGACTCGAAAACGACATCCTGAAACAACCCAAGTGTCCCTCGAATTGGGAGTATAGTACTGGGCAAAGGCAATTGCTTGATATACAGAGTGGGGAGCAGATGGACAGACTCTCGTTTTGACTCTTTCGTTTGTATTCGCGCAGTGGACAGCATCCGCCCAACAAGCGGCAGATATCGAAAAATCCGTGGAAATTATTGCTACGGAGTTTGACTCAACAGAGGGGGTTGAGTGTATGGTGATAACCCAAGGCATACAGCTTAAACTTATCAAGAGTGCATTCCAACCAAAGTTAGGTAAGGAATTTATGAAGAGAGTAACCTCAATGGTTATCATTGATTATTCCAAGGCTTCGGGAGCGATTTGGAACTAAAAGAAGAGATGGTCCACGAGTAGGTCTTCATTGTTGCGATATGATTTTATTTGACTATCATTCGCTCTAATATCGGGAAAAATCTCTATATTTACACTCGGAATGGTCGTTGAATGCATCTGTAAATGTGCCCTGTGACGACTACCAGAGTTGACACAAACCAAGTATAACCAATTTTAAGAAGTCATTATGGAGACAAAAGAGAAAGTATTGGCAGCAATGAAGAGTGCTGGTGAACCCCTCAATGCAGGTAAGATTGCCGAGCTCACCGGACTTGATCGTAAAGAAGTAGACAAGGCTATGAAGCAACTCAAGGAGGAGGGTGCCATCGTGTCGCCCGTACGTTGCAAATGGGCTCCTGCAGAGTAGATTAAACCTCTGATTATCTTAATATGGCGTGACTCAACGCCCCTTCATTATTTGGGGATGCTCTCACGCCATTTATTTCAACCTAACATCTTTTTCCCATCCTGCCGTATAGGGATGGATGACACTCACCATATCACCAACACTATGGAGTTTAGAGCTTTTGGACGTGAGGATGCACCGGTGGTTATGCTCATACCTGGTTTGGGCGTATCGCACGAAGTGTTCACCCCTCTTGTTGGTCTACTCGAAGAGAGTTTTCGTATCGTAGCCATAGAGGTGGATGGTTTTACGCTTGGTAAGCACACCTATTTCACCTCCATTGACGACCAGGCTGTCCAAGCCATTGACCACATCAAAGCTCACCACAACGGCCACATTGCGTGTGCCTATGGGCTTTCGTTAGGCGGAAAGATTCTCTCACGCATATTGGAACGAGGCGAAGTCACCATTGACCACGCCATCCTCGATGCTGCTCCCCTACTCCCCCTGCCACGCTGGCTTGTTGGCCCTCTGCGCCACATCCAAAGTGCTAACGTGTGGACCTGCTACCATTGGACGGGATTTTGGCGGGCGATGTTCCACTCTCACTACTTTGACGTACTGCTCGACGAGTGCCGCAAGGTCTATCCCTACGGCGGAAGGCGCGCCGTATTGGACGGCTACAAATCGGTATATACCAACAAGTTGAACTCCATAATCGCTACCGACCTACACTATTGGCACGGCACCCTCGAAGCCTTTGCCGCCCGTCCACACGTGAAGCACCTACAAAGACTTCACCCAGAGGTAAAGGTGGAGATTTTCAAGGGTCTCAATCACGGGCAGTTGCTGATTGACCATCCCGACGAGGTGGCCGAAAGAATAGAGAGAATGGTGTCAAAATAGGCCTAATAGCAGGCAGGTAAGCAAGCCGCCATACAAAAAAACAATCACGCTGTGTCATTACTCCAAAATGACACAGCGTGTTGTATTGTGTACTAACGAGAAGTGTAGCGAGGATAGTTGGCTCTCGTTGTTGTAAGGAGCAAAAACTATCTCGTTTGCGAGGTCGGCTGCGAGCCAATTACGAGTTTGGGAGTTGAAAAACGAAGGACGAGATTGATTGCGGAACGACACAAAAAGCAGCCTGTTTTCCTCAAAAGCCCTATGTAAATGGGCAGGGATTTTGCGGTAGAGGGAGCGTCCCAAAGCAACAACAACCGAACAACCATTGGCAAGCAAAATGTCCAATACGGCCCGTTCTATGGGCGAGTGAAAGCCGCTGATGACAATCTTATCCGTTGTGGCCATCTGTTTGGCCCACTGCTCGGCCAAGGCGAGTGCCTCGGGTGGAGCTGTACGGGATGCAAAAAATGCCACCAAGTTTCTATCCAACAAGGCTTTGTTACCGGACAAGTCCATAAAAAAAGCGCAGACTACTGCATCTACTTATCCCACTCCAAGGCCTTGGCTGCCCAATTCTTGAATAAGCAACACATACAGCCCACGCCGGAGTATATATCACACACATCGAGCCAATCTCGGTGGTGGGGATACTCTCCTTCGTGGACATCCGATTGCGCCATCTTCAAGAATTTCTAAACTGCCAAGTTTTGAAGTAGAAGATTACGACAATAAAACGTCAACAAATATGTAATTGACCCAACGGCTATGCCGCAAGCCGAAACAAAGGTAACTATTTTTTTACATAATAGGAGGGGTTTTGACGTAAAAAATCAGCACACATCCCATTTTCACCCCTCCCATACAAAAAGAGCAACCCCAACCGATTGGGGCTGCCCTCTTTTCAGTATGTATTTATCGTTCCCGAAGGATTAGATCTCCACTGCTTTGTAGCGGGGAACAAGCACCTTCATAATCACCCAACCAATCAGGTAGGCAACAGCACAGAACGAGAACATAATCATATAGCCGGCCTCCTTGCCCTCGAAGCCAAAGAGAGTCATACCGCTCGAAGCACTGAAATCAAACAGCGCACCTGCACCCTTCTGGATGAGGAACGAGCCGATACCACCAGCCATACCACCAATACCGGTGATGGTAGCAATCATACTCTTGGGGAACATATCACCAATGGTCGAGAAGAGGTTTGCACTCCAAGCCTGATGGCCTGCACCTGCAATACCAATCAGCACTACGGGCCACCACATCGAAACGTGGGCCAAAGGCTGGGCTGCCAATGCTACCAACGGGAAGAAGGCAAAAATCAACATAGCCAACATACGACCTGCATAGGGGTTCATCTTCTTCTTGTCCACAAACAGAGTGGGAAGATAGCCACCTGCGATAGAAGCCATCACGATAAGGTAGAGCAAACCAAGAGCCAACTGGAACTTGATGTCGGTCGAAGCCAAGCCGTAGGTAGTTTTCAGATAGGAAGGCATCCAGAACAAGAAGAACCACCAAACGCCATCGGTCATAAACTTACCAACGATGAAAGCCCAAGTCTGACGGAATTTGAAGCACTGCCACAACGAAACCTTCTTGGCGGGAGCCTCCTCCACTGCGGGAGCAGCTTTCTCCTCCTCCACAACATCGTCCGAGAGAATGTAGGCCAACTCTGCCTCGTTCACTGCAGGGTTCTTCTCGGGTTTCTTATAGATGAACTGCCAGAAGCCCATCCAGATAAAGCCAAGACCACCAATGATGATGAAGGCAGCCTCCCAGCCCCATTTTGCAGCCAAAGGAGGAATGCAGAAGGGAGCGATAAGTGCGCCGATAGTCGAACCTGCGTTGAAGATACTTGTTGCAAATGCGCGGTCCCTCTTGGGGAAGTACTCGGCAGTTGCCTTGATTGCTGCGGGGAAGTTACCTGCCTCACCAAGTGCCAACACGCAGCGGGCAATGATGAAGAAGGTCGAACTAATCAGCGCAATGCGAGCGGCTGTCTCGGCTACGCTCACTGCTGCCAAATCCTCAATACCCACGATGCTGCTGGTCAGAATACCGCACACTGCGTGGATACAAGCACCAAATGACCAAATACCAATACTCCACATATAACCCTTCTTGGTGTCGAGCCAGTCCACAAAGCGGCCGGCGAACAACATTGCAATTGCATAGAAGAGCGAGAAGATACCGGTGATGTTACCATAATCCGAGTCGGTCCAGTGGAACTCGGGACGAATGAAGTCCTCGAAGGTGAGCGAAAGCACCTGACGGTCGAGGTAGTTGACGGTTGTTGCGAAGAACAACATCGCGCAAATCACCCAACGGTAGTTGGTTTTGCGACCTGTTTGAATTTTACTCATTAGTTTTAATAGTTTTGTTTATTTGTTTTTTGGTGTAGTCTACATTGTGCTCTACTCGGCAACAATCTGTACTTGCAGGGGTGCCTTCTTGGCGGCAACCACCTCGGCCATCATAGCATCGAAAGCCTCTTTGGTGGGAACGTCCACTGCGGTAACCTTGTTCCACAAGCCTCCCCACCAATAGGTGAGCACCTCACCCTCGGAAAGGGTGTTATAAACAGCTGCGTGGCCATAGGCACCTTTGGGCTTATCGTCGCCCTTGTTCCAGAAGCGGTCCTCAGCACCCTTCCAACCCTCGGGGAAGTACATTGCCAAGTAGAGTTCGCCGGCCTCGGCAGGCTCCACGGGCTCTGCATAGGTAACGTAGCCCTCGGCCTCATTGTAGGTGGTGCGGGGAGCTTTCTCGTGCAGCACGATACCGCTCATAGCCTCATAGTCGCCCTCCGAGCCATTGTAGCAAACGGTGGTTTTGTTGAGGAACGAGCCGTGGTCAATGCTGATGGTGCGGGTTTCGGTAACGGTACGCTCACCAATGGTGGTGGGCAGGTAGGTCAACTTGGCCGTAAAGCGAAGTGGGCCGTTATCCAAAATCTCGCACTCCGAGTAGCAGTAGGGATAGACGATGGTCTTACCGTCAAGCAGCGCAGTAGCACCTGCACCGAGGGTGGGACCAACCTTGTAGGGGTCAAAGCCGTTGCCGTGGTCGTTGTGGTACGACACCGAAGCAGCCAGCTCTTGGGCTGCCTTTTTGTCGGTCTTCTTCAACTCGGCAATCTTGGCCCTCGTTTCGGGATTGAGTTCAAGAGCGTAGCGAGCCTCCACAACGGGAAGTTCGGTGTTGTTCTTGAGCCAAACATCGTGGCCGAAAGCCCTCTCGCCACTTGCCTGCAATGCAGGGCCATAGGCACGGAAAGCAATCAGGTTGCTCTCCCAAGCGATGTCGTCAACCCTCTCGGGATAGACCTTACCGCAAGCGTAGGTCTGGTAGTCGGCAGCCTCTCCCTCCTTAACGGTGTAGATAACCTTAGCGGCACCCTCCACATCGGCACGGAAGATGAGTTTGCCATCGTGGGTGATTTGCGAAGGCACTTCCACGCCCTCGGCATCCACCACCACAAGGCCTGCACCCTCGGTCAGACCGAGCGCAGCAACCTCCACCTCCACCATCTCGCCCGAGCGAGCGGCATCGGTAGGGTTGGTTACAGCCACCTTAACACTCGGTGCGCTGCAACCAACCAACATAACCAAAAGCAATGTAAGCAGTGCTTTCATAGTTGCAAAGAACGTCTTTGAGTTTCAACTATTGGGGCTGCTTACCGATGTATGCCAAGATACCGCCATCCACGTAGAGGATGTGGCCATTGACAGCATTCGAAGCCTCCGAAGCCAAGAACACAGCAGGACCGGTCAACTCTGCGGCATCCAGCCAGCGACCTGCGGGGGTCTTTGCGCAGATGAACGAATCGAAGGGGTGGCGGCTACCATCGGGCTGTACCTCGCGCAGAGGAGCAGTCTGGGGAGTAGCAATATAGCCGGGGCCGATACCGTTGCACTGGATGTTGTACTCACCATACTCCGAGCAGATGTTGCGGGTGAGCATCTTCAAACCGCCCTTTGCAGCAGCGTAAGCCGAAACGGTCTCGCGGCCCAACTCCGACATCATCGAGCAGATGTTGATAATCTTACCGCTGCGTTTGGCCATCATTGCGGGCAGAACAGCCTTCGATACGATGAAGGGAGCATTCAAGTCAATATCAATAACCTTACGGAAATCGGCAGCCTCCATCTCGTGCATAGGGATACGGCGGATGATACCGGCGTTGTTCACCAAAATATCAATGGTGCCAACCTCCTCGGCAATCTTGGCAACCATAGCCTGAACTGCGGGCTCGTCGGTAACGTCGCAAACGTAGCCGTGAGCCTCGATACCTTTCTCTTTATATGCAGCCATACCTTTGTCAACCAACTCCTGGTTGATATCGTTGAAACAGATGGTTGCGCCCTGCTCTGCAAATGCCGAAGCGATAGCAAAACCGATACCATAGGAAGCACCTGTTACGAGGGCTACTTTACCCTCCAAAGAAAAATTCAAGTAAGGATTCATAATCTTTGTGTTTGTTTAGTTATTTGTTTGTCTGATTTGTCTGATTCCTACAATCTACTCTCTCCCACCCTATTTCAGGTCGGTAATGAGCGAGAAGTCTTGGTCGCCATAGTCGAGGTTCTCACCACCCATACCCCAAATGAAGGTGTAGTTGTTGGTGGCAGCAGCCGAGTGGATACTCCACTCAGGCGACAAAACTGCTTGGTCGCCCTTCATCCAGATATGGCGGGTTTCGTCCACCTCACCCATAAAGTGGCAAATGGCCTGATCTTCGGGAATGTCGAAGTAGAAATATGCCTCCATCCTGCGCGAGTGAACGTGGGCAGGCATAGTGTTCCAAACGCTACCGGGGGCAAGTTCGGTCATACCCATCTGCAACTGGCAAGTGGGAAGCACCTGATTTACAATCATCTTGTTGATATTGCGGTCGTTGGAGCCTTCGAGCGAGCCCATATGAGCCACGATGGCGTTATCTTTGGTAACCTTCTTATCGGGATAGTTGCGGTGAGCGGTGAGCGAGTTGAAGTAGAACTTAGCGGGAACGTTCTCGTCTGCGCTCTCGAAATATACCTCCCTATCGCCCGAGCCGAGGTAGAGAGCCTCCTTGTAGTCCAACTCAAACACATCGTTACCAACCTTTACAATACCTTTACCTTTGCCAACATTGAAGATACCCAGCTCCCTGCGAGTGAGGAAATAGGGTGCTTTCAAGGGGTCGATAGCCTCCAATTTGAGGCTCTCGCCAACAGGCATCGCGCCACCCACTACCATACGGTCATACATCGAATAGACCATATTTACCTCATTTGCCACAAACAGGTTCTCAATCAAAAAGTCCCTACGAAGGCGTTTGGTGTCATAACTCTTTGCATCCTCAGGGTGGGCTGCATAGCGAATTTCATAGTTTGTTTTCATATTCCTAATAGTTTTTTGCGGTTAATAATCTACACTATTTCCTGCACGCAGCAACGATTGCCAAAGCCTCACGGCATTTGTCGGTTACAGCCTGCCAATTCTCGGCTTTGAGGTCGGCCTTGGGGAAGAGTTTCGAACCCATACCCACGCAGAACACGCCCGAAGCAAACCATTTGCTGAGGTTCTCCTCGGTGGGCTCAACAGCACCTGTTGCCATAATGTTTGCCCAAGGCAGAGGAGCCTTGATGTTCTTCACGAAGTCGGGACCACCCACACAGCCTGCGGGGAAGATTTTGGTTACATCACAACCCAACTCCTGTGCATAGCTAATCTCGGTTACGGTGCCGCAACCGGGAACGTAGGGTACCAAATGGCGGTTGCACAATTTTGCAACCTCGGGATTCATACAGGGACCTACGATGAAGTTGGCACCATA
>JAGBGK010000043.1 GCA_017936005.1 Tidjanibacter sp. | reverse complement strand
TTTTCCATTTTCCATTTTCAATTCTCAATTTCCTTTCTGCCCTTTCTGCCCTTTCTGCCCTTTGGTGCCCATTCAGCCCTTTCTTGCCCTCGGGTATCTTTTTTAATACCCGTGCCGTAGGCACACCTCAATTTTCAATTTTCAATTTTCCATTTTCCATTTTCAATTCCCTTTCTGCCCTTTCTGCCCTTTCTGCCCTTTCTGCTCTTTTACAGACCTCACCCGCCTTCGGCACCCTCTCCTAACTTAGGCGAGGGTTGATTCTCAATTCTCCATTCTCCATTCTCAATTCAAAGACAAAGGCCCTTCCTGTCGCAGGGAGGACCTTTGTCGCACACATATAAACTAAACCTAATTTAACCTGAATTTTGCTCTGGCAAAATCTTAACTAAACATCTTGGGGGGGTGTGGCGGTGGAGCTAACATTACATTTGTTTGTGGTTGGTTTTGTGGCATCGTCTGCTCGCAACCACCGCCACGCATTTAAAGATATACTAATAGTCGATTCTCACAAAGTTACCTCCCTTGCCAAATACCAAGTCGAGGTCGTTGTCGAGTTCAACATCGTAGAAGAGTCCGTCGATGGAGAGTTGTACAATCACATTCGAGGGATAGTTGCTCTTTACGTAGTTGAGCACCTTCTCGGGAACAACGCTGTCGGGCACCTTCGAGCCGTGGCAGTCGATATCTTTCCACTCGCCCGAACGGCTGAACTCGATGGATGTGCCGTTGGAAAAATAGACATCATAGTCGTAGGTGAGGTCGTCATACTCCTTCACCACACTCGAGATGGTCAAATCACCAAAGTGGTTCTCAACAAATGTTTGCGCCTTCTGAGGTAGCGAGTTCAAAGCTACACTCTTATCGTCCTTCTCACAGCCCGCCAACATCATCAGCGAGGCCATTACTGTCATCAAAAAAGTCATACGTTTCATTGTTTTGGAATGATTACAAATTTGTATTTATTGCAAAATTAGTTAAAAGTTTTTAATATGCAATAGCCCTGCAAAAAATATTCCGTTTTTTAACTTTTTTTTAACACACGAGAGGTGTGCGTTGGGGGTGTTGAGAGGGTGTTGGGGGAGTGTGGGTTGTTTGTGTATTAACCTATGTTATTGTTGTTGTGCTAAATATATAATATAGTGGTGGTTCTGCACAACTATAATATTGATGTGGTTTTGTGTTGTTGTGTATGGAGGCAAAAAAACGGGAACAGCCTGGTGTGGCCGTTCCCGTTCCTATTAACTTAAATCCCTATCGGAGTGTGTTTCTACAAGCCGTTCGAGCCAATTTTTTTATATTTGGCATAGAGGGCATTGTAGATTGCGTGTCGCTCGGCATTGGGGGTGTACTCCGCATCGAAGCCCGACGACATTGCTTGCTGTGCCTCCTCGATGTTGGCATACAGACCGGCGATGACGGCTGCGTACATTGCAGCACCCAGGGCGCACGCCTGCTCGCTACGTACCACTTTGATGGGTACGCCGATGACGTCGGCCATAGTCTGCATCACAAACCTCGACTTCTTGCTGATGCCGCCGACGGCCAGGATGCCCTCAATCTTTACACCCTCCTCCAACATACGCTCGTTGATGGCCCTTGAACCGAAAGCGGTGGCCTCCACCAGAGCCTTGAAAATCTCGGGTGCGGTGGTGGCGAGTGTCAGGCCATAGATGGAACCCTTTTGCAGGGGGTCGGCATCGGGAGTACGGCGACCGTTGTGCCAATCGATGGCCACGAGGTCGTTCTCGGTGAGGGGGAGTTGCTCGGCTTCGGCGGTGAGGGCTGCGAGGATTTTATCCTCGGCTTCGGGGCTGTCGGAGAGGGTACGCAGGCTCCAACCCAGCAACCTCTTGTACCAAGCGTAGATGTCGCCAAAGGCCGACTGTCCGGCCTCGAAACCAATCTTACCGGGAACTACCGAGCCATCCACCTGACCGCAGATGCCGCGTACGGCCTTGCCGCCGACGCTCTCATAGTCGGAGATGATGATGTCGCAGGTGGAGGTGCCCATAACCTTAACTTGTACATTGTTGGAGATGCCCGCACCAACGGCACCGATGTGGCAGTCGATGGCACCAACGCCCACAGCGATACCCTCGGTGAGTCCGAACTTGTCGGCCCACTCGGCGGTGAGGCCGCCAACGCAGTGGTCGGCGGTGTAGGTCTCGGCAGAGAAGGTGTCTCTCATATCGGCGAGTTTGGCATCCAGCTTCTCGGCGAACTCCCTCGATGGAAGGCCGCCCCACTCCTCGTTCCACATCACTTTGTGGCCGGCAACACAGCGGCTGCGAGCGATGCTCTCGGGGCGGATGTTGCCCACCAGTAGGCCGCTAATCCAGTCGCAGTGCTCCACCCACGAATAGGCCTTTTGGCGAATGGCGGGGTTGCGGCGCAGTACGTGGAGAACCTTCGACCAGGCCCACTCACACGAGTAGGTACCGCCCGAATACTTGGTGTAGTCCACCTCCCACGAGTGTGCCAGAGCGTTGATTTCGTCGGCCTCGGCAATGGAGGTGTGGTCTTTCCAGAGGATGAACATTGCATCGGGGTCCTCGGCAAACTCCGACAGCAGGGCGAGGGGAGTGCCTGTGGCGTCCACGATGGCGGGGGTGGATGCGGTGGTGTCGAAGGAGATACCCACGACGCTCCTACGTACCTCCTCCGAGCAATGACTCAGTGCGTCGGTTACAACAAAGGTGAGCGAGTCGATGTAGTCTTGTGGGTGCTGACGATACTGGTTCTCTTTGGGAATACAGTAGTCGCCCTGTTTCCAACGGCGGTAGAAGGATACGCTTGTTGCAAGTTCCTCGCCGGTGGCGGCATCAACGACCAATGCCCTCACGGAGTCGCTACCGAAATCGACGCCGATGACAAATTTTTTGTTCTCCATTTTTGGTAGATTTTAGTTTGTGTTTCTATCTATTTTTGATACTTATCTGTCGCTTTTCACGGGTTTCGGACACCTTGTGATGGGGTGCAGAAAAAAGGTGAAAAAAGTTGATTAAATATTTGGTGCGTTAAATCGTTTTAATTATCTTTGCAAAAATATATATATATTTTGTAATTGCAAAATTGTTACAACAAAAGGCCCTTGAAAAGTTCGATAGTGGGTTTAGGGGCGTTGGTTGTGTGTTGAGAAATGGTGGAGAAACATTATACAATTAAGGATATCGCGCGCGAGGCAGGAGTTTCGCCCGCTTTGGTATCGTTTGCACTCAACAACAAGAGTGAGAACGGCTCGATGCGATACAAGGTGAACAAGGATACTGCCAAACGAATTCTTGATATTGCCAAGGCGCACAACTACAAGCCCAACAATGCTGCGCGTAATCTTCGTCTGCGCAGGAGTCGTACCATTGGTGTTATTCTCTCCGACATCTCCAATGACTTCTTTTCGGGCATTGCACGAAGAGTCGAAAATGAGGCTTTCGGTGCAAACTATTCGGTATTGTTCGGCTCTACGGATGAGAACCCGGAGAAGTTGGAACTTATCATCAACACTTTTTTGGACAATGGTGTGGATGGACTTATCATTGTGCCTTGTGAGAATAGCGAGGGTGTGATTGCTCGTCTTGCCAAGCGTGGCATTCCGGTGGTGTTGCTCGACAGGGATGTGGAGTGTCCGGGTGTGAACAAGGTGCTGTTGGATAACGAGCTGGCGGCCAAGATGGCTGTGGGGAGGCTTCGTGAGAATGGTCGTAGCAAGATTGCGATGGTTTCCTACAAGATGGAACTTTCCAACATTCGCCACCGCGAGAAGGGCTACACAGAGAGTGTGATTGAGCTGGGTGGTGTGCCCAAGATATATCGAGCCGACTACTCCAATATAGAGGTCTCCGTTAGGGAGGTTATGGATGCTATTGAGGCGGACGGTGCCGATGCGGTGTTGTTTGCCACCAACAGCCTTTCGGTGGAAGGTGTCAAGGCTCTCAGCAGGAAGGGTGTGGCCATTCCGGAGAAGGTTGCGGTGGTGGCCTTTGATGGTAGTGAGGTTTTCGACCTCTTCCCAACGCCCATTGCATACATCAGGCAGCCCATTGAGGAGTTTGCCCACACGGCTTTGAATCTGGTGATTGAGCAGATTGAGAACTCGGAGCAGGAGAAGGTGACCATTTTCTTGAATCCCGAGTTGATGGACGGCGAGTCGCTGGTCCTCAAATAGGGGGTGAGCCGTCAGGGTGGCAGATGCGGGGCGTGGTGCGAATGACGGATGTGCAGTTGTGGCCCTAAGGTGTTGAGGTAGAAATGTATCCGTGGCAATACGGAACAAGATATTTTATTTTTTTTGGACAAATACACAAAAAATATAATTACAAATCAATAATTAAAACGATTTAACGATGAGTTTAATCAAAAAAATTGCGCTTGTTGCACTCTGTGCAATGTTCTCTGCGAGCGCGTGGGCACAGGAAGATGCCTCGTGCAAGATTGTACACTACAACAATCCCAACTTGGTCGTTGACCTCGGAGTGGGCCTCTGGGGTATTCCAATCCCTACCGACTACGATGGCGACGGTGTGACGGACCTAATCGTGTCGTGTCCCGACAAACCATACAAGGGACTCTATCTCTTCCGCAACGAGGGTACGCTCAATAAACCCCTCTTCGGTAAGGCTAAACTCATCGACGCAAAGGGTTTCAACAACATCAAAATCTCGGTGGTGGATGGCGAAGAATATGTACTCTCGGCCGGCAAGGAGTGGACCTCCTTCAACAAGAAGAGGTACAAAGCACCCAAAGATATCACCTACACCGGCGAGGTGCTGGGTGCTACCTACAAGAAGTCGCGCTCGAATATGTGGAGCTATGTCGATTGGGAAGGCGATGGCGACAAGGACATCCTTGTTGGTATCGACACCTGGGATGACTACGGCTGGGATAACGCCTACAACTCGGAGGGTGTGTGGACCAACGGCCCTCTGCACGGATATGTATATCTGCTCGAAAATGTGGACGGCAACTACGTTAATACCGGTAAGGTTGAGGCTGGTGGTGCTATCATTGACACCTATGGTGCCCCCAACCCCTGTATTGCCGATTGGGACGGTGATGGCGACTTGGACATCATCTGTGGCGAGTTTGTCGATGGCCTCACTTGGTATGAGAACGTTGGTAGCCGCGTTGAACCCAAGTTTGCAGCAGCAAGGCAGATTGTGGATCGCAAAGGTAAAGAGGTGCGCTTCCACATCGAGATGATTGTCCCCGTGGCCTACGACTTCAACAAGGACGGCCACGTTGACCTCGTGGTTGGCGACGAGGATGGTAGGGTTGCGTGGGTGCGTAACACCGGCAAGGTGAAGAACAATATGCCACAATTCGATGCTCCATACTACTTTGAGCAGAAGGCCGACTTGGTGAAGTATGGCGCGCTGGTAACTCCTTGGAGTGTTGATTGGGATGGCGACGGCAAAGAGGACCTCGTGTGTGGTAACTCGGCAGGCGAGTTGGCTGTGGTTAAGAACCTCTCCGGTGGCGACAAGCCCGTGTGGGCCGAGCCTGAGGCACTGCTGGTGGGTGGAAAACCCTTCCGTACGATGGCAGGCTACAATAGCTCCATCCAGGGTCCCGCAGAGCGTAAGTGGGGCTACACCGCTCCCACAGTTGCCGATTGGGATGGCGACGGCAAGTTGGACATCATTATGAACTCCATCTCGGGTAAGATTGAGTGGATGAAGGGTCTGGGCGGTATGAAACTCTCTGCCCCCAAACCCGTGAAGGTAGCCTACAATGGCGCCGAGGCCCCCAGGGTTACCTGGAACTGGTGGGCTCCCAAGAAAAACACACTTGTAACACAGTGGAGGACCACTCCCGTGCCTATCGATTGGACCGGCGATGGTATCCTCGACTTGGTGGTTCTCGACACCGAGGGCTATCTCGTACTCCACGAAGGAACCAAAGCAAAGGGTGAGAATGTGCTGCTGCCCGGCAAGAGGGTGTTCTATGGCACCAACTGCTCGCTCTACAACAATAAGACCGGTGTGGTGAATGCCGAGTGTGGCGAGTTGAGGCTCAACGACGGTATCGCAGGCAAGTCGGGCCGCCGTAAGATTTGTTTCTCCGATTGGGATGGCGACGGCAGGAAAGACCTCATCGTCGACTCGCAGAACGCCGCTTGGTTCCGCAATGTGGAGGACAAGGATGGTAAGACCTTCTTTGAGTATATGGGTAACCTGTCGAGCAAGGTGCTCGAAGGACACACAGTGTCGCCCACCGTGGTCGATTGGAATGCCGATGGCAGGGAGGATATCCTGCTGGGTGCCGAGGACGGCCACTTCTATCTGATTGAGAACACCATCAAATATAACCCCGAGGAGGTACCCACTCCCAATGAGGTGGTGGCTCTCTATCCCAATGGCGTTCCCTCGTCCAACGGCTTGGAGCATATGAGGGAGAGGGTGAACAGCAAGGGGTACATCCTCAATATCACCAACCCCGAGTTGTTGGTGTTCCTTCCCAAAGAGGGTAAGGCAACAGGTCAGGCTATGTTGGTAACCCCCGGTGGCAGCTATACACGCAACTGCATCACCCGCGAGGGCTACAAGACCGCCGAATGGCTCAACGAGAATGGCATCGCTGCCTTCGTGTTGAAATACCGCATCCCCAATGGCCACCCCGAAGTGGTGTTGGAGGATGGCGAGCAGGCTATGAGGGTTATCCGCGAGGGTGCCGAGAAGTGGGGTATCAACCCCAATGAGGTGGGAGTGATTGGTTTCTCGGCAGGTGGCCACTTTGCAGCCAACCTGCTCACACGCTTCACTTCGGAGGCCACACGTCCCAACTTCGGCGTGTTGGTCTACCCCGTAATATCGATGCAGTTCTCCTCGGTTGATACCCGTGAGAACCTGCTGGGCGCACAGCACAAGGATAATGAGTTGCGTCAGACCTACTCGTTGCAGAACGCAGTGAGCAAAAAGACTCCTCCCACGATGATTGTACTCACCGCCGACGATAAGGCAGTGAACACCGAGAACAGCATCGAGTTCTACACCGCACTCCAAGAGAACAACGTACCTTGCGAGATGCACATCTACCCCTCGGGTGGTCACGGCTTCTGGTTCCAGAACCGCTACAAATATGCCGAGCAGACCTATCCAATGATTATCCGCTGGATTGAGGAGCACAAGGCAAAATAGATTGCCGTCTGGATTGGAGATGAAACGAAAACACAAAACAGAATAAAAAACTTAAATAGAGTATGAAACGTAGGATTGTAGGTTTGGCTATCGCGCTATTGGTGAGCGTGGCCGCATTTGCTGGTACTCTGCGAGTGCCGTCTTTTATTGGCGACAATATGGTTCTCCAACGTGAGTCGGTGGCCAACATTTGGGGTTGGGCCGAGCAGGGCGCAACCGTTAAGGTGGAGGCCTCGTGGCTCGGTGAGCCCGTGAGCGTGAAGGCCGACAGCGAGGGTTGCTGGAAGGCCGAGGTGAAGACCTCAAAGGCTTCGAAGAACGAGTGGGTGAAGATTACCAGCGGTAAGGAGAGCCTCTCGTTTGTGGACGTTAAGATTGGCGAGGTTTGGGTGTGCTCGGGACAGAGCAATATGCAGTGGCCTATCGCCAAGTCTACCGACGTGAGGGAGTATCTCGAATTCCCCAACGAGAATATCAACCTCTACAACACAGGCCGTATTTCCGCTACCGAGCCACAAGACGACATCGAGGGTGTGAGTTGGACCACCAGCAATCCCAACGATATGAAAAACTTCTCGGCTGTGGCATACGCCTTTGGCGATAAGTTGCAGAGGGAGTTGAAAGTGCCCGTGGGTTTGGTTTGTGTTGCCTATGGTGGCACCTCCATCGAGAGCTGGACTCCCGCCGAGGTGGTCAACGAGAACCCCCTCTTCGCAATGGGATTGAAGGGCAACCAAAGGGTGGATAAAAAGACAGGCGAGATTATGGTTAGGGACCTGGCCGGCGCACAGTACAACGCAGGCATCCACCCCATCCAGAAGGCAACCATCGCAGGTGTTATCTGGTATCAGGGCTGCCACAATGTGAGGTACTCTCCCACCTACTACGACCAGCAGCAGGAGGTCATGATCAATACTTGGAGGGAGCGTTTCCACAACCCTCAAATGCCCTTCTACCTCGTACAGCTCGTGCCCCACACCTATGAAGGTATCAATGGCGCAATCTTGCGTGAGAACCAAGCAAAGGTTGCAGCCAAGATGGACCACGTGGAGGTAGTTATTACTATGGACCAGACCGACCGCTTGGGCGATATTCACCCCCGCAACAAACAGGTGGTGGGCGAGAGGTTGGCAGCTTGCGCCCTCGGTGACCACTATGGTAAGAAGGTGGAGTATAAGGCCCCCTCGTTCGACCGCGTGGAGTATAAGGGTGGCGCAGCCTATGTTTATTTCAAGGACGCAGGTCGCAAGCTGGTTTGCTACGACAAGGAGATTGTAGGCTTCCAGCTGAGCGACGGTGGTGAGTTCTTCCTCGCCAAAGCCGAGATTGAGGGCAAGGATTGCGTGAAGGTTTGGGTGGACGGTATGACCAACCCCAGCAGTGTGCGCTACTGCTTCAACGAGAGCGTTGGTAACCTGCAAAGCATCAACGGCCTGCCCGTGGGCTCGTTCCGTACCGACAACGACAACGAAGAGGTGGGCGCACGTCCTTGGATGCCCGAATTCTCCGAGGTGGAGATAACCGTTACCGGCGGTAGGTTTGAGAGTGGCGTTTTCCAACCCAATGCTAAACCGTGGAACAACCGTAACTTCCAGATTGTTGACGCAATCGAGGGCCTGTGTGGTTTCGACTACCTGGTACCCCAGTGGCTCAAAAAGGAGGATGTGATTCCCTGCAAGGTGACCATCGTCCCCGACAAAGACGGACGTATCTATATACTCTGCCGCAATGCAGGCTGGATAAACAAACAGAAGGGGTGGAGTCTTCTGCCCAACAGCCAGATGACCTACACCGACCACAAACGTGGCATCTCGGGCCCAATGTGGGTGGCCTACCGAGAGGTAAAAGCCGGTCAGAGGGTGGTAATCAAATGGGAGAGTGATGCCAATAGCGGCTTCTCGCCCATCGCAAAGAAGATTAATTACTAAGAAAATAGATAGATTTACAAACACTAAAAAAAACAAAAAAGCGATGAAAAAGATTCAGGGTATTATTCCTCCTATGATCACCCCTCTGCTCGATGATGATGTTCTCGACGTTGAGGGTGCAAAGAATTTGGTTGAGAATATGATTGGTGCAGGTGTGCACGCAATCTTCATTCTCGGTACTACCGGCGAGGCCCAGAGCCTCTCCTACAAGTGCCGCTATGAGTTCGTAGAGTTGGTATGTGGCGCAGTTGCCGGTAGGATTCCCGTGTTGGTAGGTATCACCGACACATCCCTTGCCGAGAGCGTTAAGTTGGCCGAGAAGGCAAAAGAGTGTGGCGCTGTTGGTGTTGTTGCCGCTGCACCCTACTACTATGCTCCCTCGCAGCAGGAACTCATCGAGTACTACACCGAGTTGGCCGACAAGGTGTGTCTGCCTCTCTACATCTACAATATGCCTTCGAACGTGAAGGTCTTCTTGGAGGCAAAGACTGTTGTTGCACTCGCACAGCACCCCAACATCGTTGGCTTGAAGGACTCGTCGCACAATATGACCTACCTCAACAGTGTGAAATATCTGTTGCGTGATATGCCCGACTTTGCACTCTATGTTGGTCCCGAGGAGCTTACCGGTGAGGCCGTATTGCACGGTATGGATGGTGGCGTGAACGGTGGTGCCAATATGTTTCCCGAACTCTATGTTGCAATGTACAACGCAGCCGTTGCTCAGGATGTGGAGAAGGTTAAGGAGTTGCAGAAACAGATTATGGCCATCAGCACCACCATTTACAGCGTTGGTAAGTATGGTTCGAGCTACCTGAAAGGCGTTAAGTGTGCAGCATCGCTGCTGGGCTACTGCAACGACCACCTGGCTTGGCCCTACCGTAAGTTCGGCGCAGAGGAGCGTGCAAAAGTTGCAGAGGCTTTGAAGGCACTCGGCGCAGAGGTTAAGAACGCATAGTCATTTTTGTGTAGTATATATAATATATAAATAGGTAAACAAAAGACCGAGAGATATGACCGAGATTACCTTTCTTGACTATTTAGTATTTTTCATCTTCGTTGGTGGCGTTGCGCTGTTTGGTTGCTCGTTCTACTTCAAGAGCCGCAAGAGCAGTGCCGCATTCACCAAAGCGGAGGGTAGCCTGCCTTCGTGGGTTGTGGGTATGAGTATCTTCGCAACCTTCGTGAGCAGTATCAGCTTCTTGGGCCTCCCTGGCGACGCCTTCAAGGGCAATTGGAGTCCCTTTGTGTTCAGTATTTCGATTCCCTTTGCAACCATCCTGGCGGCCAAGATTTTCATTCCTCTTTATAGGGGCGTGAACAGCGTGTCGGCCTACCACTACCTCGAAACCAAGTTTGGCTATTGGGCTCGTTGCTATGCTTCGATTTGCTACCTCCTCACCCAGGTTTGCCGCATTGGTTCCATCTTGTTGCTGTTGGCTCTGCCCATCAACAAAATGTTCGGCTGGGACATTCAGACCATCATCATAGTAACAGGCGTTGTGACAATGGTTTACACCCTGCTCGGTGGTATCGCTGCTGTGGTTTGGACCGACGCCATTCAGGGTATCATCCTCATCGTTGGTGCAGTGGTTTGTGCCGGTATCCTCATCTTCGGTATGCCCGAGGGCCCCGGCCAGTTGTTCCAGATTGCTGCCGAGCACAACAAGTTCAGCCTCGGTAGCTTCGGTGCATCGTTGAGCGAGTCGACCTTCTGGGTGCTGCTGTTGTATGGTTTGTTCACCAATATGAACAACTACGGTATCGACCAGAACTACGTACAGAGGTATATGACTACCAAATCGACCAAAGAGGCCGTTAAGTCCACAATGTTCGGTTCGTTGCTCTATGTTCCCGTATCGTTGATTTTCGTATTCATCGGTACCGCCCTCTTCTCCTACTATCAGGCACAGCCCGACTTGCTGCCCGCAGGTACCAAAGCCGATGAGGTGTTCCCATATTTCATTGTCCACGGTCTGCCCACCGGTATCACCGGTCTTGTGATTGCCGCCATCTTCTCGGCAGGTATGAGTACTGTGGCAACAAGTATCAACTCCTCGGCAACCATCGTGCTCAGCGACTTCGTTCAGCATTTCAGCAAGAAGGAGCGTAACGATAAGAAGGATATGAAAACCCTCTACCTCACCTCGCTCATCGTGGGTATCGTTGGTATCATCATCGGTATCCTTATGATGCAGGTTGACGGCGTATTGGACGCTTGGTGGACTCTGGCTTCGATTTTCAGCGGTGGTGTGTTGGGCCTCTTCTTGCTCACCCTCATCGCCCGCAAGCCCAACCGTGCAGCCTCCATCACCGCAGCCGTTGCAGGTATGTTGGTTGTGATTTGGATTGCTCTGATGCAGGTAACCTCCGCCGAGCCCGCAATCAATGGCAAACTCGCCATCGTATTCGGTACCACGGTGATTATGTTGGTTGGCTTCCTGCTGACACTCCTGTTTGATAAGAAGTGCAAATGCTGCTGCAAAAAATAGCACAAAGAAATACATTGAAAAAAACTATATCAAAGATGAAAAACTATCCTAAAATTGGTATTCGCCCCATTATCGATGGCCGTAGGGGCGGTATCCGTGAGTCGCTCGAAGAGATGACTATGGGTATGGCCGAGAGCGTTGCAAAACTCTATTCGGAGAAACTCCGTTACAGCGATGGTACTCCCGTACAGTGCGTTATCGCCGACCGTACCATCGGTGGCGTGGCCGAGGCTGCAATGGCAACCGAGAAGTTCTCGGTGAACAATGTTGGTGCTGTTTTGTCGGTAACCCCCTGCTGGTGCTACGGCTCGGAGACCATCGATATGGATCCTCTGATGCCCAAAGCTATCTGGGGCTTCAACAAAACCCAGAGGCCCGGTGCAGTGTATCTGGCTTCGGCCCTCGCAGGTCACAACCAGAAGGGTCTGCCCGCATTCGGTATCTATGGCCACGATGTTCAGGATGTTGACGACAACAGCATTACCCCCGACGTGGAGGAGAAATTGCTCCGCTTCGGTAGGGCAGCGGTGGCTGTTATGGAGATGAAGGGTAAGTCCTATCTCAACATTGGTTCGGTGTCGATGGGTATCGCAGGCTCTATGCCCGACCCCGACTTCTTCCAGGACTACCTCGGTATGCGTAGCGAGTATGTAGATTGCTCGGAGATTGCTCGTCGTATCGAGCTTGGTATCTACGACCACGAGGAGTTTGAGAAAGCTATGGCTTGGACCGAGAAATACTGCAAGGTGAACGAGGGTAAAGACCTCAATCCCGAGCACCTCCACTACTCGCGCGAGGAGAAAGACAATGTGTGGGAGTATGTTGTGAAGATGACCATCATCTTCCGCGACCTTATGGTTGGTAACCCCCGCTTGGCCGAGATGGGCTTTGAGGAGGAGGCTATGGGCCACAACGCTATCGCAGGTGGTTTCCAGGGCCAGCGTCAGTGGACCGATTTCCGTCCCGACGGCGACTTCTCGGAGGCAATCCTCAACTCGTCGTTCGACTGGAACGGCATCCGTGAGGCCTACACCTTCGCAACCGAGAACGACACCCTCAACGGTGCTTCGATGTTGTTGATGCACCTTCTGACCAACCAGGCTCAGCTCTTCTCCGATGTGCGTACCTATTGGAGCCCCGAGGCAGTGAAGGCTGCAACCGGTAAGGAGCTCACCGGTAGGGCTGCCGGTGGTGTTATCCACCTTATCAACTCCGGCTCGTCGGCCCTCGACGCTACCGGTCGTCAGAAGAACGCAGAGGGCGAGCCCGTGATGAAACCCTATTGGGAGATTAGCGAGGAGGAGGCCGAGGAGTGCTTGAAGGCAACCACTTGGCACCCCGCAGGTAGGGAGTATATGCGTGGTGGTGGCTTCTCGTCGAAGTTCTACACCAAAGGCGATATGCCCGTTACAATGTGCCGTTTGAACCTCATCAAGGGCCAGGGCCCCGTGTTGCAGATTGCCGAGGGTTGGGCTGTTGGCGTGGACGAGGAGATTCACAACCACATCGATTGGAGGACCGACCCCTCGTGGCCTACCACATATTTCGCACCCCGTCTGACAGGCGAAGGCCCCTTCAAGAGCGTCTATGACGTGATGAACAATTGGGGCGCTAACCACGGTGCTATCACCTATGGTCACGTTGGTGCAGACCTCATTACGCTGGCTTCGATGTTGCGTATCCCTGTATGTATGCACAATGTGCCCGCCGAGAAGATTTTCCGTCCTTCGGCTTGGAGCGCATTTGGTATGGACGCAGAGGGTGCCGACTACCGTGCTTGCGCCAACTATGGTCCTATCTACAAATAAACTAAAACCGGTGGGGTGGGAGCCCTTGTGTGCCCACCCCATTACCTAAGAACCTTGTTGCTTGATGAAAACATTTACTAAACATCTGTTTCTCACACTGATTGCTGTGGCCCTATCGAGTGCGGTGTTTGCACAGAAGGGTATTATCACAGGTCAGGTGATAGATATGAGTGGTAACCCGTTGGTGGGCGTGACCGTAATGGTTGAGAATTCCGCTGTGGGTACTTCCACCAATCGCAATGGTGAGTTTTCGATTGTTGCAAAACCGTCCGATAATCTCACATTCAGCTACCTCGGCTATGCCGACTACACCTGCCCCGTGGGTAAGCAGTCGCGCATTGTTGTAACAATGAAGGACGATGCTCAGATGATTGAGGATATCGTTGTTGAGGTCGGTTATGGTCGCCAGAGCATCAAAGATGTTACGGGTGCTGTTACCAACGTGAAACTACACGATATGCTGAAAGCACCAACCCTCACCTTCGACCAGTCGCTACAAGGACGTGTTGCTGGTGTGCAGGTATCGTCGGCCGATGGCCAGCCCGGTTCGGAGATGGACATCGTTATTCGTGGTGCCAACTCGCTCACACAGAGCAACTCGCCACTCTATGTTGTGGATGGTTTCCCAATTGAGGATTTCTCCGCAGCAGCAATCAACCCTGTCGACATCGAGTCGATGGTAATTCTGAAAGACGCTTCGGCTACGGCAATCTATGGTTCGCGCGCAGCCAATGGCGTTATCGTTATCGAAACCAAAAAAGGTATCGAGGGCAAACCCTCCATCACCTATGGTAGCACAATGGGCTTCCAGCAGGTGACCAAACATATGGAGATGATGGATGCCTACGACTTTGTTGCCTACCAATTGGAGCGTAGCGCATCGGCCGAAGATACCTATCTTAATAATATGGGCCGTACGTTGGAGGACTACCGCAACATTGAGGCTATCGATATGCAGGATAGAATCTTCCGCAATGGTATTATCCAGATGCACAACCTCAGCCTCTCGGGCGGTACGAGGGATACAAAATACTCCATCTCCGGCTCCTATGCCGACCAAGAGGGTGTGATTATCGCTTCGGGCTATGAGAAGTTGCAGGGCCGCTTTGCTTTCACACAGCAGATTAACGACAAGTTGAGGCTCAACCTGAATGTGAACTACACACAGACCACAACCTCCGGTCAGACCGCTTCGTCGCAGCAGGTGGACAGCAATGCCTACGCTTCCTACCTTATGTATAGGTGCTGGGCGTTCCGTCCCGTGTGGCTCAATGGCCAGTTTGACGAGGATGAACTCTTTGATGACGAATATGATGGTGTGATGTCGGCAACAATGAGCCCCGTGGTGTCGGCCAAAAACGAACACAAAGTGTCGGGCGTTAGCACCTTTATGGCCAACGGCGCACTCTATTGGGATCTGGCCAAAGGCCTCCGCCTCACCGTCAGGGGTGGCTACACCAACAAAGAGACGAAGGCCGAGGAGTTCAACAACAGCTCCACCTTCAAAGGCTATCCTACCGTTAACAACAATAAGGGTGTCAACGGCTCGTGGAACTTCATCGGTCGCGAGGATTGGATGAACGAGAACACCCTCACTTGGAAGAAGAAAATCAACCGCTACCACTCGATTGATGTGTTGGGTGGTGTGACTATGCAGGGTACCAATACCACCAGGTATGGTTTCACCAGCATCAACCTCCCCTATGAGAACCTCGGTATGAGTGGTTTGGACGATGGTACTCCCTATTCGACCAAAGCCCTCTTGTCGAGCAATAGGCTCCTCTCGTTCCTCGGTCGTGTGAACTACAACTACCGTCAGAAATATCTGCTGACCGTATCGTTCCGTGCCGACGGTTCGTCGAAGTTCCACCCCGAAAACCGCTGGGGTTACTTCCCTTCGGCTGCTTTGGCTTGGCGCATCAGCAAGGAGCCTTGGATGAAGAAGTTCAAAAACATCAACGATGCCAAGTTGAGCTTCTCCTATGGTCAGACCGGTAATAACCGCGTGGGCGACTTCGTGGCCTACCAATCGTTGGCTCTCAGCGACTGGTACTCCTTCAACAACAGCACTCCCAGTTGGGTTGTGGCTCCCAACGCCATCGGTAACAAGGACCTCACTTGGGAGACCACCACACAGATTGACTTGGGTTATGAGATGTCGATGTTCAACAACAAACTCAACTTCCGTGTGGACCTTTACCGTAAGATTACCGACGATTTGTTGCTCAATGCCAAGATTCCCTATGCTTCGGGCTACTCGACAGCCTACAAGAACGTGGGTAAGATTAGCAACGAGGGTTTGGAGTTCTCGTTCAATACCATCAATGTTCGCACTCGCAACTTTATGTGGACCAGCGACTTCAACATCGCTTTCAACCGCAGCCGCGTGTTGGGCCTTGCCGATGACCAGGAGCACCTTCTCTCATCGGTATCCTTCACCGGTGACTTCAACGCCACCAACCTCTACATCGCCTCCTTGGGCGGTCCCGTAGCATCGTTCTATGGTATGGTTTGGGACGGCGTGTATGGCTATGACGATTTCAATGTGATGGGTGGTAAGTATGTCCTCAAAGACGAGGTTGCAGGCAATGGCGACCCCAGGGAGCAGATTCAGCCCGGACACATCAAATATGTTGACCAGAATGGCGACGGCACCGTCAACGACCAGGATATGGTTGTCATTGGCCGCTGCTTGCCTATCCACGCTGGTGGTTTCAACAACAACTTTATCTACAAGGGCTTCACTCTGAACGTCTTCTTCCAGTGGAACTATGGCAACCAGATTATGAACGCCAACAGGATTATGTTTGAGGGTAACTACGCAAACAAGAACATCAACCAATTCAAGAGCTACAACGACCACTGGACTCCCCAGAATACCGAGAGTAAGAATTTTGCTCCCGGCGGTCAGGGCCCCAGGGGTATATACAGCACACGCACATTGGAGGATGGTTCGTTCTTGCGTCTGAAGACCGTTCAGCTCTCCTACGACCTGCCTCGCCGTGTGGTAGCCCGTATGGGTATCGACTCGTTCAGGATTTTCATCTCGGGACAGAACCTCCACACTTGGAGCAACTATTCGGGCTTGGACCCCGAGGTGTCGACCAAGCACTCGGCTCTGACTCCCGGCTTCGACTATTCGGCCTACGCGCGTAACAAAGTCTACACCGCAGGCATTAATCTCACATTCTAATTAACCATCAAAACAGAGAAATGCTATGAAAAACTTGATTGCAAAACTTGGAATTTTGGTGGCTTTGGTGTGTGCCACCGGTTGTAGTATGCTCGACGTTGAGCCTACTGACGTTATTTTGATTGAAGATTCCTACAAAACCGAGCAGGATATCGACTGTGCACTCAATGGTATCTATGCCACCCTGGGTGCCACACAACTCTATGGTGGCGATATGTTGGCTCGTATGGGCCTTTCGGCCGACATCGGCTATGAGGCCTACACCACTGACGAGGGTACGGTGGGTTACTACGACGTGGTAACTACCGACACCAAGATTCAGAACTATTGGAAAACCCTGTATAGCGGCATCAGTCGTGCCAACCTGTTGCTCGAAAACCTCGACAGAGCAGCTATGGAGGACGAGGTGAAACGCGAGAGGGTACGCTCGGAGGCTCGCTTCTTGAAGGCATATTTCCACTTTATGCTCACCATTCGCTTTGGCGATGTGCCCTATATGGACAAGAGTGTGGAGTCGTGTGCCCTCAACGACCTGCAAACGCCACAGACCAAACAGCGCGATGTCTATATGAAGGTAATCAACGAGATGTCGGAGTGTGTCAACACCCTCGCCACCGCAACCGAGGTGGAGAGCGCAGGACGTATCTCGCAGACGGCAGCCTATGGTATTCTCGCAAGGGTGTGCCTCTATATGGCAGGTAAACCCGTTGAGGAGATTGGTATGTATGCACGCGCAAAGGCCTATGCCAAGAAGGTTATCGACAGTGGCCTGCACGCTCTCAACCCCGACTACGAGCAGATTTTCATCAACCTCATCCAGGATAAGTACGACATCAAAGAGTCGATGTGGGAGGTGGAATTCTGGGGCAACAACGAGACCTCCTACTCGTCGGTGGCAGGTCGTGTTGGCCGCGACAACGGTATTCAGGTGTCGTCCAGCAACACTGCACACGAGCAGTTGGGTATCTCCATCGGCGCACTGCGTGCCACACAGACCTACATCGAGATGTTCTCCCCCGAGGATACCCGTAGGGATTGGACCATTGCACCATTTACATATAGCACCGCAAGTGGCGCAGAGCAGGTGGACCAGAGTGCTAACCCCTGGATTCGTTGCTGCGGTAAGTTCCGTCGCTCCTATGAGCTGGGCACCAAAGGTGTGAACTACACCCCCATCAACTTCCCCTTGTTGAGGTATGCCGACGTGCTGCTGATGTATGCCGAGGCTGTGGCTGCCGACGATAGCAGTTCGGCCGACGAGGTTGCTGCCGCAGGCGAGTTGCTTAATCAGGTGCGCAGGCGTGGCTTTGGTTTGGATATCAACACTCCCAACGAGGCAGTGGATGCCGAGGTGGGCGACCGCTTGGCTCTCTATGATGCAGCCTGTGCCGAGAGGCCTTTGGAACTTGGCTTTGAGTTGCTGCGTAAGGACGACCTTATTCGTTGGGGTATCTTCTACAACAATATGAGAGATATCTATCCCACCATTCCTTCGGGCTTCACCAGCAGCTACTACGTTGCCGCACGCCAATATTACAGCAATGTGTCGGCTCGCGACGTATTGTGGCCCATCCCATACTATGAGATGAGTCTTAACAAACTGCTCGAACAGAACAATGGCTGGTAGTGAGAGAGTGTGTGAATCTTTATTAGAATCTTAGAAAAATGAAAAGAAAGATATATAACGTGTTGATGTTGTGTGTGGCAGCCTGTGTGTCGCTGGCCACAACATCGTGCGAGGACGATTTCTACTCCACCTCGGAGCCGAATTTCAATGTGAGCCTCGACAAACCAGTCGTGAGGGTTGGCGAGAGGGCAGTCTTCAACTTCGAAGGCTCGGCCGACATCATCTCCGCCTACCTGGGCGAGGAGGGCAACTCCTATGAGTATCACGACCAGGCACGCATCCTGCCTGCAACAATGTGGATGTCGTTTATGTTCAAAATCACGTCGGGTACAGCCGGTAACCCCAACCCCGCACGAGTGCCTATCTACTACTCCACAGACTTCTCGGGCAACTACACACTCGAAGATGTGAAGGCTGCAACTTGGGTGGAGATTACCGACCGCTTCAAGATGCCTACCGATGTTGGTCAGTCGGTGTCGTCGGGCTCGGTGCAGATTAACGACATCTTTGATGAGAAGGGTAAGGTCTACTTGGCTATGTTCTACCACTTGGAGGCTTTCGACACTGTGAAGCAGAACAACGGCCGTACACAGTGGAACCTTATGAACTTTATGATTGAGGGTAAGACCGACAAGGATTCGGGCATTCTCTACGACGGCAACAATGCCGGTTGGCAGTTTGTCTATGAGGCCGGCTATGAGGGTTGTACCGGTGGCTACCAGACCGCCTGCTCGCTCCCCGACGTTAACAGCACCCGTCTGCTGTTCCGTGCAGAGTTCAAACCCTCCGAGGACCACAAAGTGTGGGCAATCTCGGCCCCCATCGAGAAGCAGGAGGATGTGAACCTCGGCTTCGATAGTCCTGTGGCTGTGAAGGCATACGCAGACCCAACGATGAAATCCTACTATCACATCTACAATACCCCCGGCGAGTATGAGGTAACCTTTATTGGTGTTAATGCCAAGGTCAACGAACGCCACGAGGTGGTTCGCAAGGCAACCATTAAGGTGGTTAACGATGGTGGTTCTATTGTGCAACCCACTCCCGACGAGTGGAAATAACCAACTCTTAAAACGAGATTACAACTATGAAAAAAAGAGTTATATTTTCGATTGGTGTGGCTGCCCTGTTGTGTGGCTGCTACAATGAGGAGCCTGCGGGTGGCATCATCGAAGGTGCACAGGAGTTTGTTGCCACAACTGCTGTTGGCCGTGTGAGCGTTGAGAGTGGTGAGAATGCGCCCGTGTTGGCGTGGGAGGAGGCCGACCAGGTGGGTATCTTCGACCGTACCAACGACCCCAAACGCAACTACTGCTATGACGCAAACCTCGTAGAAGGCTCCCAGGATGTTGTCCTTGTGGCCAACGACGCACAGAGGGTATATTATAGCGTGAAGGGCGAGCCTTCGACCTTCTATGCCTACGCTCCCTACAATGAGGAGGCCAACACCGAGGCCCAGAACTTCTCCATCTCGCTGCCCAGGGCACAGTTCCAGAAGAGGGCAGGCGATATGTCGCACCTCAAAGATGTCAACTTTATGATGGCACAGCCTCTCACCGTGGAGAGTGGTGCAGCCAACTTGTGCTTCGAGAGCGTCTTTGCTTTCGTTAAGTTGGACGTGTCGCTTGCCGACAACAAGACCGTACCCGTTAAGCAGGTGAGGATTAAGTCCTCGTCTGCAAACCTCTCGGCCGAAGTGGCAACCATTGACCTCACTACCGAGGGTGGTAACATTGTTGCCGTTGAGGGTAGTGGCGAATTGGTTGTGGCTATTGAGGAGGGTTTGAACATCTCCTCGTCGGCTCCCAAGAGTGTCTACTTTATGGTACTCCCCGGTGCACACGCTGCCGGCACTCTCACCGCAGAGGTGGTGGCTATGGACAACTCGGTGGCTACCGCACAGTTGCCCGCTGTGGAGTTCAAGGCCAACCGCTACTACACCCAGAGTGTTAGCGTGGCTGTTGCCGACTTTGTGGAGACCGATCCGTTTGATGTTCAGGTGTCTTCGTTGAAGGGTAAGGTGGGCGAGCCTGTCAACTTCACGTTCAGTGGTGTGGCCGACGCTATCGACCTCTTCACCGGCGAGGAGGGACACAACTACCTCTACAAGGATACCGAGCGTTACATCTTTGAGAAGCTCGTTCTTTCGTTCAACATCGGCTTTGTGAATGGTGATGACATCAATCCTGAACTCCTCCGCGTTAAGGTTTCGCAGAACTTCTCCGGCACCTATACCGAGGAGGCTATTCACGATGCAACGTGGACCGACATCACCGAAGAGTTTGTGTTCCCAACGGAGGTTTCAACATCTTCGAGTGTCTACATCGAAGCCGGTAGTGTTGATATTACTCCTTACTTGGAAGATGCATCGAGAAACTGTGTCATCGGTCTGTTCTTCCGAGTAACCGGTATTCCCGAAGATGAAAAAGTTAGCGGACACGGCCGTACTCAGGTCTTTGTGTCGAAGTTTAGGGTTAATAGTGTTGCAGAGAGTGGCGATGCAACCACACTCATTGACAATGCTAATGCCAGCAACGCTACAATGATTATTGGCGACGAGTATGCCAACGACCAGGAGAAAAACTATCCTCAGTTCAAGAACAATAGTACTTTGGGCAACTACGCTTGGTTCTCCTCGATGTTCCAACCCGCAGAACATATGTATGGTTATATGATTACCAAACCTGTTAAGGCCAACAATGTAAGCCTCGGTGCCGATACACCCATCGTGGTGCAGAGCGCTACCGACAATGCCGCAACATCCTATGCCTACACCTTCGCAGAGGCAGGCACCTATGAGGTGGTTGTGGTTGGCTATGGTAAGACCATCACCGGTGAGGACAAAGAGGTTGTGAAGAACTTCACTATTACTATCGAGTAGTAATACAACTTTAAACAGATGAAAAGAGAGAAATTCCTTATGCATTTCGGACTACTTATTTCGTTGTTCTGTGCCGCTTGTTCGGGCGGCACGGAACAGCCCGACAATAACAAACCCTTCCTGCCTATCAGCGACGACGGAGTGGTCAACGTCTATGGCGAATTGATTGACGTGCGCTCGGTGGAGAAGGATAGCGTCTATCCCATCAACGATGTCTACACCTACGACGAGTCGCTTCCCACGGAGGTGAGTAAACTCAAATGTGCCGTGAGTGTGAAGGAGTTGAGGGGTGTGGAGAAGGTTGCCTGCTCGCAGGTGTGTGGAGTCTACGTTGGCTCCACGGAGCCTATCAGCGGGGTGGGGTGGACCGACCTCGGGAAGAGCTTCATGGTGTCGGGTGGTGGAAAGAGTGTGGAATATGCTCTCTATCGTTACAAAATCGACAAACCTATGGAGTGGCTGGACCTGCCAAAGTTGGAAAACCAGCAGGCCAGCCTGCTCCTTTTTGCCAGAGATTTCAAGGTGCAGGGCACCGAAACCTTTGGCACCATCATCGCCAAAGTGGATGTGTTGAGGGCAGCACATGTCACCAATCCAAGCATTATACGCTTGCCTAATGGCGACCTGCTTGCGGCCTGCAACGGCGTGTTGAGGGAGACCACGGGCAAGGGCGCGTGGGTTACGGTCTTCGCCTCCACCGACAATGGCAAAACGTGGAGCGTACGCAACACAGGAAAGTTTACGATGTCCTACGAGAGTATGTTCCTACACAATGGCGTGCTCTACATTATGGGCGCAGATGCCGCCGCAGGTAATGTGGTGATTCACGCCTCCTACGACAACGGTTACACCTGGTCAGATGCAAAGGATGCGAGCTCGGGACTCCTCATTGAGGGAGCATTCCACTCGGCTCCTGTGCCTGTGGCCATCTGGAACGGACGCATTTGGAGGGGGATGGAGACCAACGAAACAAACAAAAAAGTATTCGTTATGTCGGCCCCCGTGGATGCTAATTTGTTGAGTGCAAGTTCGTGGACCAGATCCAATATGCTCATCTATGACAAGACGTGGAGCGTCAACGGGTCGGGACTCACAGGCTCGCAGATGATTGAGGGCAACGTGATTGTGGGACCCGATGGTAAGCTCGTCAACCTGTTGAGGGTGGACGAGGAACGCTATGGACGCACCATCGCTATGGTCAATGTGGAGAGCTCGAAGAAGATATCGTTCAACTCCACAACAGGTTTCCACACACTGCCCGGCGGTGGTAAGAAATTCACCGTGCGCTTCGACGAACAGAGCGGACGCTATTGGACTATCACCACACCCGCCAACCAAGTGGACTACAATAAGTCCTTCGAGGGACGCTATGCGAGTGGTATCAAGTGTGGCAACATTCGCAACAATATGGTACTATTCAGCTCGTTGGACCTCAAAGAGTGGAGACAGGAGAGGGTTATCTTCGCCCACGAGGACCCATTCTTCCACGGATTCCAATATGTGGACTGGATTTTTGACGGCAACGACCTGCTGGCCGTAGTCCGCCTTGCAGCACCCGAAGAGAGAGGTTTGCCGACTCGTCAGCACGATGCCAATATGTTGAGCTTCGTGAGGGCGGAGAATTTCAGAACACGCCAATAAATCGATTATAGAAAAACATAACATAAACATCTACTACCCTATGAAACGACTTCTCAAAAGCATTGTGGTGTGCTGTGTGGCACTCACCTCGCTCCTTGCAACAGCCTCGGCACAAACGCTCCAAAGTGGTAAACCTGTCAAGTCGGGCGAAAAGGAGGGCCTCGCGCCATTGTGGTTTGGTATGACATACAGCAATATGCCTCGTGGCTATGCCTACATCTCCTCGCAGGAGTACCCCGATATCTTTGTGTGGATATCCTCCGGATTTCCTGAGGTGCGTAACACTCTGTGGCGTTGCCCGTTTGAAGGTGTGGGTGAGGGTGGTAACCTCATCTATGGCACACCGGTGGAGGTGATGATGCCGTGGGAGGCGAAGGCAAAGGGAAAACCCTCAACTTTTGTTGTGTGGCAAAATGGTAAGAAGGGAGATGTCTATGGTCTGTGGATGAGTGCCAAGAAGGCTATCATTGCCAAGATGCACCCGAGTGGCGACTACTTCGAGTCGATGGATGAGTTTGAGGTGCACGGCACAAGCGCGGTTACGGGCTTGGAGGTGTGGAGCACCGATGGACAGATTGTCGATTATGTTGTCTTGTCGGGCGACAAAGCAAAGTATCGTCCCGCCGATACAGAGGAGAAAAACCCGGTGTCGAATGCCGTTTCCTACTATGATGGCGCACATATCTACCGTGGAGAACTCCCCTATGCAGGTGTCTATCGTTCGGCTTTCGACCTCCGCAGCAAGAGAGTCGTGGAGGACTACACTCTGGTAACCCCCGACAATCGCACAATCCTTTCGGGTTCGAAAGTTGTCAGGGTGGAGAACAAAAAACAGGGCTTGGATGGCTACATTGTAACCTCCTCGCTTGGAGCAATGAAGTATGTGCCCGCACGCAAGAGCGAGAACTACGACCACGTGAGAAATGCTGATGGCAAGGTGATGACACACCTCTCCCACGGTGCAAAGGCTATCTCTTTCCCCTCGGCCGATGGTGTGCGTTGCGATATGATTATCGGTGGCGAGGGTGCTCTCTACCACTACCGTTTCCTCGGTATGGACAAGCAGAGCGGTATGCCCAAGTATGACGAGCCAAAGGTGGTGTTGCAACGCAATGGCGACATCTTCTCCGGCTCGCTCACCGTACCCAACGTGGTGGATTGGGACGGCGACGGAGTGTTGGACATCGTGAGTGGCAACTCGGAGGGTAGGCTGCTGTTCTTCAAGAACAATGGCACCAACCGCGAGCCCGCCTTTGCATTGTCGCAATACATCTGTGCCGCCGGCGAGCCCATCTGTATCCGTCCGGGCTATAACATCGTTCAGGGCCCGCTGGAAGCCGCGTGGGGCTATCTGTGCCCAATGGTTGTGGATTGGAACAAGGACGGATTGTTGGACGTGATTGTGTCGGGCTCGAAGGCCAAGTATGAACTGATGCTCAACGAGGGCACCACAACCGAGCCTAAACTCTCTGCTCCCAAGCCAATCTATTGCGACAACCTCGAATTGTGGGGCACGTGGCGTGTGAGGCCGGCCATTACGGAGATTGATGGTAGGATGGCGATGGTCATTATGGACGAGGACAATGCGTTGCACCTCTACTATCGTGTGGACGACTACAATGTTGCCGATGCAGGCAAGCTGACACTCAGAAATGGCAACTTCATCACCGGACACAACCAGAATAACGAACGCTATGGACAGAAAGGACGTGGTAAACTCGCCTTTGTGGATTGGGACGATGACGGTAGGCTCGACCTGCTGGTCGGCTCGGTGAAACGCTCCTCCTACCCTTCGCCAGAGAGGGGATTGCCCTTTGTGCGTTTCAAACGTAAGAACATCGGTATGCAGGTGATGTTGCTACGCAACGTGGGTAGCAACAAAAAGATGCGCTTTGAGGAGCCCGTGCAGTTGCAGTTCCGTGGCGAGGACTTCTACCTCGGCGCACATTCCAATGCTCCCACGCCCTGTATGCTGGGCGACACCTCGGGTGGTGTGAACCTGTTGGTGGGTTGCGAAAGTGGTAAGTTCTTCTTCTTCGAACACAAGGACATCACCACGGTGTCGATGGATGAGGAGAAGTCGAAATAGGATTCAAAAGAGAGAGAAATAATAGTAACCCGTAGAATGAAACATACAAGCACCCTTATTTTTTCGTTCCTGTTGTTCGCCCTATTGTGGGGGTGTGGGGAACCGGATCCCACGCCAACGCCCGATGGTGGTGGAAGAGAGCAAGTGGTACTTATCGCCAGAGAGTTGGAGAGTAACCAGCCCATTGCTTCGAGTGTGGAACGTGGATTAGCACCTCTGGCTATGGACTTTTGCTACACTTCGGTATTGGTGGGCTGTGTCTATGAGAGTGCATCGGCCTATCCAGACCTATTTGTGTGTGGTTCGGGCGGTCTGTCAAGTTCTTCCGGTGGGCGCAGGGGACTCAACTACTGCCAATTCAAAGGGGTGGATAGCAGGGGTAGGCTCATCTACTCACACCCGAAGGCAATCACCGTTGCCCCCTGGGATGTAACCTCGGCGGCGGTGAAGATTATGAAGATTGGTAGTGAAATCTATGCTATCCAGACCACCAAGACAAAGCTCAATGTGGCTCGCTACAATAGGGAAACAATGTCGTTTGGCTCGGAATGGACTTACAGTACCAAACTTGTGGGGGTGCCCTATGCGGTGTCGACCTTCGACTTTGTGGTTAGTGGAGAGGGTGTGGCCGACCTGACGATTATGTGCTACACGGTGGCAAGCGTAAGCCCCGATAGCGACTACACGGAGGACTCGCTCTATGACAGCGCAGGCTTCTATATGGGTACAATCCCCGAGGGTGCCCTCTATCGCACAAAGATTCTCCTTGACGGTTTTGTGCAGGATGGCGAGGTGAAGCAGATTGGTAACGACAACAGCGTCATCCTCGGCCCGACGACTGTGGCGCAGGTGAAGGGCAACGATTGGAGTGGCTACATTGTGTCCAACAAGGCGGGTGCGCTCAAATATGTGCCGTCGGCTGCGTCGTTGGATGTGGCAGACTATTTGGTGGACACGTCTGGTAACCAGCTGATTAACCGTAGTAACGTCAAGCGTGTGAGTGTCATCAATGCCGACCGCGATGGCCTATCTGACGACTTCATCACCTCCGGCGAGGGAGCAATGTGGCTCTATCGCTATGCGGGTAGGCGCAATGCCTACGGCACGCCCATCTACCATCCTGCCGAGGTGGTGTTGATGCAGGATGGCGACCTCTTCTCCGGCTCGCTCACCGTGCCCAACGTGGTGGATTGGGACGGCGATGGTGCGCTGGATGTGGTTACGGGTAACTCGGAGGGTAGGCTGATGTTTTTCAAAAACTATGGCACCAACCTCCACCCCGTCTTTGCCGAGGGCGAGTATATGAAGTTGTGTGGTGAGGAGTTCTGCATCAGGGCAGGATACTACGAGTTACAAGGCCCTATGGAGTGCTGTTGGGGCTACCTTTGCCCGACGGTATTCGATTGGAACGGCGACGGACTCTACGACATTGTCTTCTCCTACAACGAGGGTAAGTATATGTATATGCCCAATGTGGGCACCGCAACCAACCCCGTGCTGGGTACTCCCAAGACCATCTATATGGACGGTATGGAACTCTATGGTGTGTGGCGTGTGAGGCCCGCCATTGAGCGCATTGGCGATAGGGTGGCTATGATGATTATGGACGGTGACAACGCACTGCACCTCTATTGGCAGACATCCGACACCTCCGTTACCGATGGTGGCAAGATGGAGCTTGTGGATGGTAAGTTCATCACGGGACACAACAACTATGACGACAGCAATGTACAACACGGACGAGGAAAACTCAACTTCGTGGATTGGGATAGCGACGGAAAGTTGGACCTCTTGGTGGGTACCATCAAACGCTCCTCGTTCCCCTCGCCCGAAAGGGGACTGCCCGACACACGTCGCAAGCAGGGATACACCGGTATGCAGGTGTTGTATTTCCACAACGAGGGCACATCGGCAGAGCCTCGCTATGCCTACCCTGTGCAATTCTTGGTCAATGGTAAGGACAAAGCTCTCGGAGCACACTCCAATGCACCGGTTGGATGTATGCTGGGCGATGTGAGCGATGGCCCCAACCTGCTTGTGGGTGTGGAGAGCGGAAGGTTTATGTTCTTCGACCGTAAGGACCTAACGTATGCTTATTTACCATAGAAAACAGAGATGGAGATGAAGAAGATTTTTGAGAATATGGTTTATATAACCCACATCCTTGCCTTGTCGTTGCTCCTTGTGTGGGGATGCACAGGGCCAGAGGTTGAGGGGCCAAAGGACGACGAGGAATTGAAAGTGGAGCCTGGTACTACGCTCGTGAGTGGAGAGCCTCTCTGTGCGTCGTTGAATGGCGGACTTGCCCCCTTTGCGCTCGGAGGCAACCTTTCGCACAAGGTGTTGGGAGTGGATGTTGTGGCAGAGGGTAACCTCTTGCCCGACCTCTTTGTGGAGGGTGTAGGCGGATTGGACAACAGCGGACTCTACAAGGCAACATTCGTGAAGATGACAGCGGGAGGTAATCCCGTGTATGCTGTGGGAGGAAAGGTGACGAAATACCCGTGGAACAGCTCCTCTGCTCCGCAGAAGATTGCCCCTGTGGGCGAGCTTGGTACCTATGCCTTCGCCTATCACAACGGAAGCCTCTCGGTGGCGAAATACAATGTGGCGGATAATTCGTTTGGTACCCAATGGGTGGCAACGACCTCGGTGGAGGGATTGCCCGCCACGGCGGTAGGCTTGGAGGTTGTGGGTGTTGAAGGTAGCACCCTCACTCTTGCACTGCTGGGCCTGACGGTGGTGGCAGAAACACCCTCGGATGACGATGTGTCGCTATCCTACTACAACACTCTCGGTACCTATCGTGGTCGAATCTCTGTGGGCACACTCTACACTCTCTCGATAGAGACCTCTTCGTGGACTCCGCTCGGCGAGGCAACCGTGGTGGCTGACGAAAAGCTAATCATTGCACCTTCGGCGGTTTGTTGTGCAGGCTCGGAGGGTGCTCTGGTGGTGGCAAACGAGTTTGGAGCAATGAAGGCTGTGAGTGCTCAGGGAGTGGTTTCCCAACCGCTTGACGAGTGTGGCTGTGAGCTGAAAAATCGTTCGACGGTGGCAGCCGTATGCTCTGTGCCCGATGGTGGTTTTGTGACTTCGGGCGAAGGCTCGATGTGGTACTATGCACCCTCGGAGGGTGGTTTTGTGTCCCGAGAGGTGTTGATGGAGGGCGGTGTGTTGTATGCAGGCTCGATGGTGGTACCCAACGTGGTCGATTGGGATGGCGACGGACGCTACGACATCGTGGCAGGCAACTCGGCAGGCAACCTCCTCTTTTTCAAAAACTATGGTACCAACACATCCCCTGCATTCGGTGTGGGCGAGTATCTACGCAGTGCAGGCGAGGTGGTGGAAGTCAGGGCTGGCTACTACTCGCTCGGTGGCCCTATGGAGTCCGGTTGGGGCTACCTTTGCCCCACGGTGGTCGATTGGAATGGCGATGGTGTGCAGGATGTGGTCTACTCCTTCAACGAGGGTATCCTCGAAGTGATGCTCGGAGAGCGTCGTGGTGGCGAGGTGCAACTCGGTGTACGACAGAAGATTATGCGCGACTATATGGAGATTTGCGGAGTGTGGCGCACAAGGCCTGCGGTGGCCAATGTGGACGGACAAACCATACTTGTGGCGATGGACCAAGAGGATGAGATACACGTCTATGAACGTAGGGTTGGTAACGCTGTGGTCGATAGGGGCGAGGCTACGCTCTACTACTCCGACCACATCACCGGCTATCGTCAGCAGGTGGACTCCTCACTCTCCGAGCGTGGTAGGGAGAAACTACACTTGGTGGATTGGGATGAAGATGGCGATGTGGACCTCTTGGTGGGTGCACCCATCACGGCTTCGTTCCCTTCGCCCGTGAAAGGACTCCCATATTCGCGATTCCCGACCAAAGGACTCAACGTTCTCTACTTTGAGAACATTGGCTCCAATGTGAACATCAGCTTTGCCCATCCCAAGCAGTTGCTTTTCAAGGGTAAAGACTTCAATATTGGCACCGCATCCATCTCTCCCACCTTCTGCCCGTTAGGCGAGGGTGGTCTGCTGGTGGGATGCGATTGCGGACAGATGTACTATTTTTCAAAGAATGACCTTGTACGCACCATATCATTGTGGTAGTGGGGCAGTGTCGGCAGGGGTTAGAGTGAATGAGTGACGATTTGAGCGGACGAATAGGTGTAATAAGGAGGCTGTTGTGTGTGGCGGTGGCGATGTTGTTGAGCGTGGGCTCGGCGATGTCGCAGGGGCAGTGTGTGGTGTCGGGAACGGTTGCCGACAAGACCACCGGTGAGGCTGTACTCGGAGCTGTTGTGGAGGTGGTGGCGCAGCCCAAAGGGGAGCGTGTCGCCATCGTAACATCGGGCTACAAGGGGGCCTTCGAATTGCCTCTACCCATTGGTGGAGCCTACACGTTGTCGGTGGAGTACCTCGGCTACGAAACGCTCCAAAAGGAGTTTGAGACCAAGTCGGGTAAGGCGGTCAACCTGGGTACCTTGCGGCTCAAAACATCGAGTATAGTGATGGAGGACGTGAGCATCAATGGCTCGATGATGCGTACCTCCATAAAGGGCGACACGGTGGTCTACAACGCTTCGGCGTTCAAGGTGTCGGCCGATGCCAATGCACACCGTATGTTGGCCAAAATGCCCGGTGTGGCGGTTAGTGACACCGGCATTGAGGTGCACGGACGCAATGTTAAGAGGGTGTATGTGGATGGTAGGGAGTTCTTCGGTAACGACCCTATGGCTGCTGTGAAGAACATACCGGCCGATATGATTGAGAGAATAGAAACCTACTATCACCTCTCCGAGCAGGCCGAAATGACAGGTGTGGACGATGGTGAGGGATATATGGCCATCAACATCATCACCGCCGAGGATAAACGCAATGGTTGGTTCGGTAAAACCCAGCTCGGTGTGGGCAACGAAGGTAAGGGTATTGCAGGTGGTAATCTCAACCGCCTGAATGGCGATATGCACGTGGCACTCATCGGACTGTGGAACAATGTGAGCCAATACAACTTCTCGGCAGAGGATGTGGCCTCGGTGGGTGATACGGCCAACAATGGTATCTTCAACGTGAAACCAATCAATGGACTCAGCACAGTGGGGTCGTTCGGTGTCAACTACAACGACCGCTTCAAGGTGGGAAAGAAGAAGCTCACAGGCAAGGTGTCGCTCTTCTACTTCTTCAACACCATAGACAACGACAATACCACAAACACCGACCGAGAAACATTCACACCCACGGATAAGAGTGTGCTCTATGACGCTGTGGCAGAGAGCCACACCGACCGTGGTACACACCAATTTGGTGGGCGTATAGACATTCCTCTCAATTCCAAGCACTCCATCACTCTGCGCCCGCAGCTGTCGTGGCAGGAGAGTGGCTCCTTTACCACCACCCTCAGTCGTACCGACAACCTCTATGGCGGGGTGGATACAACCTTTGTCTACCGCCGTAGGGTGCTCTCCGACGTGGACAACTACAACTACTCGCTCGCAAACAACCTATCCTACAACATACGCCTCAAACAGAAGAGGGAGTATTTCAGCCTCTCGCTCTACACGCGCTACAATGGCAGTGGTATGACTTCGTTGCAGGAGCAGTACAACTTCAAGAACATTGACGATGTGGTCTTGGAGCCGGAGAGGGCGAGTTCGAAGAGTTTTCAAAATCAGCTGCGCACCATCCCCGGCTACAACATCACGGCCACGACCACCTACACCAAACCCGTCTCTCGCAGGGCGGTGCTATCTGCTTCCTACCGACTAATCTTCAACGGCTCGGCCACCGACAAGAAAATCTACAAGAGCTCCAAGGATGTCGGGGATGTGACCTCGTGGAGCGAGGAACACTTCCGTGGGGACCTCTCCAATGTGTTCCGTGTGGACTACACCACCCATCGAGTGGGCCTTAATTATAAATATGGTAAGGGCAAGAGTTCCATCACGGGTGGTCTGTTCTACCAGCTGGTCGACTATGTGGGCCTCTACACCCTTCCCAAAGACGACATCGTTAGGCAAACCTATGGCGATTTGACCTACTCGTTGGTGGGTAACTACAACTTCAACCCGCTCAATAGAATCAGGGTGAATGCCACAAGTAAGATTAGCAATCCGGGGCCTGCACAGTTGCAGAATGTGATGAACACCTCCTCCTCGCAGTTCTTGCGTATCGGTAACCCCAACCTGAAACAGTCCTACCTGCACGATATTGATGTCAACTATCTTCGCACCATACCAAGCCGTGGCACATCCCTCTCGCTGACCACACGACTGAGGCTCAACAACCGCTACATCGCCGATGAGTTGATTGTCGACCAGCCCGACTATGTGCTCCCCGACGGAGAGTTGCTCGGCGAGGGTAACCAATTTGCCAAGCCGGTGAATATGAAGGGCTATTGGGACCTGAGAGTGAGGGCTGTGTATGGCATTCCGCTCCACTTCATCAAGAGCAATTTCAACATCCGAGGTACGGTTGGTGCAGGACGTGTGCCGAGTATCCTCAATGGCGAGCACCTCAAATTGGAGAACACCTGGGGCGAGTTGGGTGCGGTGCTGAGTAGCAACATCAGCGAGTGGCTCGACTTTACGCTCTCGTATAGCGGTACCTACACCAAGTCGCAAACACGCTTTATGGAGGGTTTTGCACGCAACGACAACATCACCCAAGTTGCCACCGGTGAACTCAAATATGTTACGCCTCACAATTTTACTTTTTCGACCTCTGTGTCGTGGAATGACTACAATGCGGTGGGGACCTCCTACCACTACTCCTACGCCTTGTGTAACATCTACCTCGGTCACAGGGTGCTGCCACGCAATCTGGGCGAGATAAGCATCGGTGTCAACGACCTGTTCAATCAGAGTGCGATAATCCACCGCCGTACGGTGAGCACCACGGCCATCTCGGAGGTTACCAACCGAGGTGTGGGACGCTATGTGGCGGTGCAGTTTGTCTACAACATCCGCCACTACCAACGTGTGGGCATCAAACACGTGGATAAGTAGGGGGTGCGTGCAGAGAGAAACAGCAAGGGCGATAGGAACTGTACCTATCGCCCTTGTTGTTGTCTTGAAATCCCAATGGTTAGCCCTTGCTGTTATCTTGAAATCCCAATGGTTGTCTATGCCCTACGGCTCTTTTTGATGCCGAAGATGCACCAGCGCAACAAGGGTATGCGGTGCAGTATCTCCCACAGCAGAAACGACCCTATGAAGGTGAGTGCAAGGGCCGCAGTGTAGGTGCCCCACAATGGGAGGCCGCTCGTTTTGAGCCACCAGCAAGCCGCCGTGCAAACGGTCATGTGTACAATGTAGAGGCCAAAACTGCTGCGGCTCATATAGTTCGCAAAGGGCGAGATTGTGTCGGCCCAACGGCGGAACGCACCAAGCATAGCAAGTGTCATCGCCCAGCAGTAGAGGTTGCACCAAAAGCCTTGTACTACTTCGGGTGAGGTGTAGTCCTTGCCGTAGAACTTCGTGCAGAAGGCCACAGCCGCCACCACAGCCGCCACAATCAGCACCTCGGCACGCTCGGCAAGGTAGCGGTGTAGTCGCTCCGAGGAGAAGATGTAGTAGCCACAAAGGAAGCCCACAAGGTAGAACACAGGGCGGTGGAGGTTGAAGAGCCCTTGTGCTGCGGTGGGGTTGTCAATTTGGCTCTGTGAGGCAAGCCACAGCAGGCCGAAGAAGCCCACCATCACGAGGCCCACGCCCCATTGGGGTAGGTTTGTGAGCCACCTGTCAACCTTGTCGGCATCAACTACTTTGCGCACCAGCAGGAGCAGGAGCGAGAAACCAAAGAGGTTTTGGATGAACCACAGCGGGCCCGTGCCGCTTGCAACCGCAATGAGCCACTTGACAAAGAGGGGAACATCCTCGGGTATCGGGGCGTTTGCAATGGTCATATTCAGCCACCCCAACACCCAGCCAAAGACCATAAGGCCAATGGTGGAGGGGACGAGTAGTTTACGTGTGCGCTCGCGGCGGAACTCTTGTGGGGTACGCCTTTGGAGTGCATAACGACTCGATGCGCCTGCGACCACAAACAGCAGAGTCATAAACCACGGGTTTAGGAGTGTGCAGAAGATGTCCTGCCATTGGTGGTCGGCAAAACCGCCTATGGCTCCAAAGACTCCAAGAGAGTTGTAGTTGTAGAAAACGTGGTAGAAGAGCACCAACAACACTGTCGCCCAGCGCAGGTTGTCGAGAAAATGATAACGATTCTTCATAATAGTAAGTAAATTGTAAGTTGGTAAATTGGTAATAATTTGGGATTCAATCACAAATGTAGGTAATTTTGTGTGTAGTTGCAAGTCTGGTAAAAAAAAGTTGAGCCAAAAAGTTTGCAGGCCGAGAAAAAAACACTAACTTTGTAGATGTATAGGTGTGCACGAATTGGTGCAACGGATTTTTTTGAGCAATGGCAAAACAGCAAATAGTGGATTCTTTGGCCGAAAAGGTGGGACGAGTGATTGAGGACAACACCCGTCTGCGCAAGGAGTGTGCGACGCTCGTCGGCGAGAAGGATAAACTGAAAATGGAAAACCGCGAGTTGCGTGAAAAAATCGACGTCCTGCAACGAAAAATCTCTCTCCTCGAACTCGGAGAGGGCTTCGGAGGTACACAGGACGAAGCAGCCAAGAAGAGAGCAAAGGCACAAATCAACAGGCTTATGCGGGAGATTGATAGGTGCATTGCGTTGGTTAGTAGATAGAGAAACGTAGGAGCACACACCAAAGATAAGAAAACCCACAAAGGGAAGTACCACAGAGAACAATGGCAGAGTTGTTGAACATACACCTTGATATTGCCGGCAAGAAGTATCCACTACGAATTGAGCGCGCAAAGGAGGAGTTGTATCGTAAAGCCGAGAAGGAGATAAACCGCTGGGTGGCAACCATCGAGTCCAAGTATCGTATGGACAAAGAGGGCTGTTTGGCGATGGCAGCTTTGCAGTTAGCTCTCCAAAATGTGGAGCAGGCTACCGCCCGAAATATTGACGACGACCTGGCCGAGTTGACCAAAATCGAGCGCACACTCGATGCCTACCTCTCCAAGTTGGAGTAGGCCTCCACTTGCCGGTCGACGGTCGACGGTTGACGGTTGACGGAAACAAGTTCATTGGAAATACACAACTGAAAAATCTACCCGCATAGATTCCATTCAGATTTGCGAAACTCAACACTTTAACTATTGAGAGTTACTCGTAGTGTCAAAAACAGGCCTGGGTGACCCCGCACGGGGGAGTGTCCGGAGCTTGCTCCCGATGCCGTTGGACGTTTGCGATGCAAATACGGAGCTCTCACACATGACGACTTGGTAGTTTCGTCAAACAATTAAATGGAATCCTATGTGGGTTTTTTGTTACGATAATACAGCAAACGAAAAACATAAAACAACAAAACAGAGATAACACTTTTTTAACAACAAAACACAAGAACAATTATGATAACAATAGTATTAACAGCGGTCATTGCGGCCACAGCGGGTGTGGGTACCTACATCGTGGTTAGCAATGCCATAACCAAGACCACCGTCCGCAAGCGACGTGAGGCTCTCGTGGAGGCCGCCAAGGCCGAGGGCGAGATGATTCGCAAGGAGAAAGAGTTGCAGGCAAAGGAGCGTTTCCTCGAACTCAAACGTGAGCACGACCGCACCGTGAACGAGCGCAACCAGAAGCTCAACCAGCGTGAGCAGGGTATCAAACAGCAGGAGAACAATCTCAACCAGCAACGCTCCGAGTTGGATAAGAAAAACAACGAACTCGACAAACAGAAAGAGCAGGTGGCAGCACAACTCGCCCACCTCGAAAAACGTAAAGAGGAGGCCGAGCGCATCATCAAGGAGCAGAACATTAAGCTCGAACAGATTGGTGGTATCAGCTCGGAGGAGGCAAAGAATATCCTCATCGAGAATATGAAGGCCGAGGCCGAGAGGGATGCACAGACCTACATCAGCGAGACCATTGAGGAGGCTAAACTGACCGCCAGCAAGGAGGCTAAACGTATCGTGGTGCAGACCATCCAGAGGGTTGCCACCGAGACCGCCATTGAAAACTCCGTAACGGTGTTCAACATCGACAGCGACGAGGTCAAGGGCCGCATCATTGGTCGTGAGGGCCGTAACATCCGTGCTTTGGAGGCCGCAACGGGTGTGGAGATTATCGTGGACGACACCCCCGACGCTATCATCCTTTCGGGCTTCGACCCCGTGCGTAGGGAGATTGCACGCCTTGCACTCCACCAGCTCGTAACCGACGGACGTATCCACCCCGCACGCATTGAGGAGGTCGTTACCAAGGTTAAGAAACAGATTGAGGAGGAGATTGCCGAGGTGGGTAAGCGTACCATCATCGACCTTGGTATCCACAATATGAATCCCGAACTCGTTAGGCTCATCGGTAAGATGAAATACCGCTCTTCCTATGGTCAGAACCTCTTGCAGCACGCACGCGAGACGGCCAACCTGTGTGGTATTATGGCTGCCGAGTTGGGCCTCAATGTGAAGAATGCACGCAGGGCAGGTCTGTTGCACGACATCGGCAAGGTGCCCGATGACGAGCCCGAGTTGCCACACGCAATCATCGGCATGAAACTCTGCGAGAAGTTCAAAGAGAAACCCGAGGTGTGCAACGCTGTGGGTTCGCACCACGAGGAGGTGGAGATGAACTCGCTCATCGCCCCCATCGTACAGGTGTGCGACGCCATTTCGGGTGCTCGTCCCGGTGCAAGGAGCGAGATTGTGGAGAGCTATATCAAGCGACTCAAAGAGATGGAGAGCATAGCACTCTCATACCCCGGTGTGATGAAGACCTACGCAATTCAGGCAGGTAGGGAGTTGAGGGTTATCGTTGGTGCCGAGAAGATTTCGGATGCCGACAGCGAGCAGCTCAGTCGTGATATCGCCAAGAAGATTCAGGACGAGATGACCTATCCCGGTCAGGTTAAGATTACGGTTATTCGTGAGACGCGTGCGGTAGCCTACGCAAAATAAAAAAACGCAGATTGCACAGCAACTGCTGCGTTACACTGCGATAAACGCCCTCCTCATTTACGTTTAGTAAACTGCGGAGGGCGTTTTCTTGTGTGCCTTGCATTTGCCGCACACTTTGCGTTTTTTTGACGTCAACCGACGACCGTCAACCGTCGACCGACAAACAAAAAAAACTCTCGGGTATCGTTTTTCATACCCGAGAGTTTTTTTAGCCGTTAGCTTTTTTAGTGAGTTTAGGGAATAATTTTCAATTTTCCATTTTCAATTTTCCATTTTCATAAATCACTTTGCCGTAGAGATCGTACTCCTCGCAGTCGGTAATTTCGACCATCACAAAGTCGCCCTCCGAAAGTGGCGCAGGGCTGCTAACCAAAATCTCTTCGTCAACCTCGGGGCTGTCATACTGCGAACGGCCAACATAGTATTCGCCCTCCGTGCGGTCAATAACCACACGCATCCTCTTGCCAACCCTCTCGGCATTCAGAGCAAGCGAGATGCGTTTCTGCAACTTCATAAGCCTCTCAACCCTCTCCTCCTTAACCTCTTCGGGTACATTGTCCTCCATCGTGAGTGCGCTGGGAGTGCCCTCCTCTTCCGAGTAGGCAAAGGCTCCGAGGCGGTCGAACCTAACCCTCTGCACAAAGTCGCATAGTTCCTCAAAATCCTCCTCCGTTTCGCCGGGGAAGCCCACAAGCATTGTGGTACGCAGTGCGATGTCGGGAATCTCCGTGCGCAGTCGCTCCACCAAAGCCTCGGTTTCGGCCTTTGTTATGCGGCGGCGCATAGCCGAGAGTTGGTTGTCGGCAATGTGTTGCAGTGGAATGTCGAGGTATTTACACATCTTCGGCTCGTCCCTCAGCACCTCGATAACATCCTGCGGAAAGTCGGTGGGGTAGGCGTAGTGTAGCCTCACCCACTCCACGCCCTCAATGGCGCAGAGCCTGCGGAGTAGTTCGGCCAACTTGCGCTCGCCATATAGGTCCTTACCGTAATAGGTGGTGTCCTGTGCGATTACTATTATCTCCTTAACACCCACAGCCACAAGTCCTTCGGCCTCCTCCAACACCTTCTCCATAGGTACGCTGCGGTGGTGGCCACGAATCAGTGGGATGGCACAATAGGCGCAATGCCAATTACATCCCTCGCCGATTTTGAGGTAGGCGTAGTGTTCGGGTGTGGTGAGCAGTCGCTCTGTTTCGAGTTCGGGAAGGTACTCCGCATCGAGGGCCTCCACAACCTCCTTCAACGAGCGAGCACCGAAGTAGTCGTCCACCTCGGGAATCTCCTCTCGGAGCTCGTCGGCATACCTCTCGCTCAGGCAACCCATAACGAAGAGTTTGTCGATGCGCCCATCGGCCTTTGCCTCGGCACATTCGAGGATGGTGTCGATGGCCTCCTGCTTGGCATCGCCAATGAAGCCACAGGTGTTGATGACCACAATTTTGGCATCCGTGGAGTTGCTATCCACTTCAATCTCATAGCCTGCCTCGTCGAGTTGGGCCATAAGGTGTCGCTGTCCACGAGGTTTTTGGAGCAGCCGAGAGTTATGACGTTGATTTTCTTTTTGCTCATATAGTTGCTACATTGTGTATTCGCCCACGCCGAGTGGCTACTTATTTCCGAAGAGTGCGTTGACATACTCTCTGCGGTCGAAGATTTTCAGTTGGTCCACACCCTCGCCGATGCCTATGTAGTGTACGGGAATACCGAATTGGTCGCTGATGCCGATGACTACACCACCTTTGGCTGTGCCGTCCAACTTGGTAATGGCCAGAGAGTTGACCTTTGTGGCGGCGGTGAACTGACGGGCCTGCTCGAAGGCGTTTTGTCCTGTGGAGCCGTCCAGCACGAGCATAACCTCGTGGGGAGCGTCGGGGATGATTTTGCCCATCACGTTACGAATCTTGGAGAGTTCGTTCATCAGGCCCACCTTGTTGTGGAGTCGTCCTGCGGTGTCAATAAGCACCACATCGGCCTTGTTTGCAACGGCCGATTTGAGCGTGTCGAAGGCCACGGATGCGGGGTCGGAGCCCATATCTTGGCGTATCATTGTAGCCCCTGCCCTGTCGGCCCACACTTGGAGTTGGTCGATGGCGGCGGCACGGAAGGTGTCGGCAGCACCGATATAGACCTTCTTACCCGCTTTGGTAAGCTGGGCGGCGAGTTTACCGATGGTGGTTGTCTTGCCTGCGCCATTCACGCCCACCACCATCACCACATAGGGGGTACCCTCGGTGATGCTCAGGCCGAAGTTTTCGTGCTTCTCCTCACACTCCTGCAAGAGGTTGCTAATCTCGTCCCTCAGCAGGTCGTTCAGCTCGGCGGTGTTCATATACTTGTCCCTCGCAACACGAGCCTGAATGTTGTCGATAATTTTCACAGTAGTCTCCACGCCCACGTCGGAGGTTATGAGCACCTCCTCCAAATCATCAAGGAAATCCTCGTCGATGTGGGTGCGACCTGCCACCGCACGGGCTAACTTACCGAAGAAACCCTCTTTGGTCTTTTTGAGTCCCTCGTCAATCTCCTCCTGCTGTGATTTTTCGCTGGTGGTCTGGGGAGCCTCCTCTACGGAGTGCTCTTGTGGTTGGGTGGTCTGCTCTGCCGCAGGCTCTGTCTTTTTCTTTTTGAATATGTCAAATAGTGCCATTCTCTGTGTGTATATGGTTATATAACGTGCAAAGATACCACCTATTTTGGATTTTTGCTCTCTTGGAGGGCACTTTTTGTGTATCTATACACAAAGAGGGCGACGCACAATCGCACGTCGCCCTCCGTGGTGTGGGACCAAAACCGCATCAAGGTTTCACGGCTGCGGTGTAGTCGGTACCCTCTGTTATGGTACTCTCCTCGTAGGTGTGGCCCAAGCTGTCGGTGGCCACAACCTTGATGGAGGCGTTCTTGTTTTTGAGTTTATACTGATACATATGCTGACACTCGGCCCAACCGCCATTGGAGGTGGTACGTCCCAGCACGCCCAACATATAGCCGGCAACCCAGAAGTCGTGGCCGGTCAATACACCATCGGCTGCACGGCGAGGATTCTCGTAGGTGTAGTCGCCAATGAGCGCACTAATGGCAGGCTGCGAGGCGGGCAGGAGGGTCATGTCGCCGGAGTAAACGCCATCCTCATAGACCGAAATCTTCCAGTCGGGGGCGGCATTGTAGACGTTGGCAAGCAGAACATCGTCGGCAAAGTTGAAACCGTAGTATCCCATAGTTTTGTTTTTGTTCTCGCCACTGATGGGGCCACCCGTTACGGCGTTGCCACGGTAGAGCCTCATCTGGTGGTCGCGAGAGGAGGAGGCTGCGGTGTAGCCATAGAAGTACTCCTCAGCGAGGCGGTTACCCTCGGGTATGAAGACGTTGAAACCATTGGGGGTGCCGTCGCCACACACGCACGATACCCACCAAGCACCCGCCACCGAAGCGATGTTGTGCTCCCTGATACCCTGTGCGTTAACGTAGTTCTGCTGGGTGTGTTTGTGGCCCGAGAGAATGTGTACGTTGGGGAAGGTTTTCAGCAGATTGATGGTCTCCTGAACATTTGTTCCGGTGTTGAGTGTTGCGATCTTTTTGCTCTTTTCGTCGAAGAGTGGGATGTGTACACAGAAGAGGATGAGTTTATCCTTCGGTACAAGTGCAAGGTCTTGTTTGAGCCACTCGAACTGTCGGTCGGTAAAGCCGAGTTGGTAGCCGTCGTTGGAGGTGGCGGAAGTGAATATCACGTTGCGCATACCAACGATGTGTACATCGCCACGGTTGAAGGAGTAGTCCACAGGGCCGAACATACTCTCGAAGTCCCTCTGGGCCTTGATGTTGGTGTCCGAACTGCGCTCATCGGCAACCAAGGGGGCGGAGGCGTTGAACTCATTTTGGTCGTGGTTGCCCATAATTTGGAACACGGGCATACCGACACTCTTCACCGAGAATCCATCCCTCATATCATCCATCATGTGGGTACACTTGAAGTTGTCGGTGTTGAAGATGATGTCGCCCAGAGTGATACCATATTTGGGAATGGTGAGCGATTTGGCGTGGGCGGCAATACCCGGCACAGCCTCACCGAGGAAACGGCTGAGGTTGCCGCTGGAATAGACCTGTGGGTCGGCAAAAGCGAAGAGGGCAAACCTATCTTCTTTACCTCCGGCCAAGGGTTTGAGCGTGAAGTCCACACGCGGCGAACCGGTGGGATATTTCTGCCAGAAGCAGGGCTGGCCAAACTCATTTACCGCCACCTCATATTCGGCAGGGGTGGAGTAGTAGATATACCAAGTGTCGGGCGACACGTTCAGGGTGTAGTATCCCTCGGCATTGGTGGCAACCACCGTGTAGCCATCGCTCACAGCCACACCTTCGATGGGGTTGCCTGCGGTGTCCTTCACATAGCCATAGACCTTCTTGTGGAAAGGCTGAACAGGCTTCGAACTGTTCCACTCATCCACGTTGATTACCGAATAGGGCGAGTAGGGGAACTCTCCGAGGGTTCTGATGGTGCTTTTGTCGATGCTAAACTCCTTCACATTGAGGACTGTTGAGTTGCCCTCGGTGTCGAAAATCTCAACCACACACTCTCCGTGGTCGCCATAGGGGAGTGTCAGGTAGAACTCCGCAGGTTTGTCGGCCGATAGGGTGTAGTCTTTGGGCAATTTGTAGGTGGCTTGTGCCAAGGCGTTGTCGGTGACAAGCATCGCCTCGTAGGTGCAATCGACAACGAAAGTGCCCGAAAGAGTGGACTCTTTCTTTGATGTGATGACTATGCGGTCGAGGGTTGTGGGTGCTTCGGATGCCACCAACATCAGACGGGTTACTCCCGAAAGATGGCGCAGGGTGCCACTGTTTTGGCCACTCTCAACCACACCACAAGCGGGCATAGAGAGCAGGTTGAACTTGCCGGGAGCAATCTCCTGCTCGGTGGGGAACACCACCAAAGGCTTCTGGGCAGAGGTGCCCTCTGTGTGGGGATAGGTCAGGATGTAGGGGGCTGAAACCTCTTTGGGGAGGGTGAAGGTGGCAATCAACCCATCGGAAGCGTCAATCAAGGCGTTGGACACAGCCTCGCCATTGACCGAAATGGTGGCCTGAGAGTCCCACTCCAAGAAGGTCATATTCTGGGGTGCCGAGGCGTTGGTGTCCATCAATGGGGCAAAGGAGAGAGTGAGAGTGTTCTGTGTTGCCACATCGGGCACGTTGTTGGGTGTGCAACTCACACAGGAGAGTGTCAGTAGAAGGGACAACGAGATAAAATGCTTGATATTCATAAGCGGTCTGTTTTAGAAGTAAGTTGTTAGTTGTTGGTGTGTACGTCCACACCAATGTCACAAAGATATGTTATTGGCGCGAGAAAATAAAACAAATGGGGTATTTTTTTTGGGGGGGGGAGGGGATGTCATTCCTTGAAGCGACGCACCAAAGGCGTTCCCTCAAACAGAGTTTTGCCCTCCTCGGTGGAGAGGTTGTCCCAGAAGGTGCGGTTGTAGTCGGTGGGGGTGATGAGTCGGTCGAAGCGCTGGTTTGTGTGGAGTGGGGCGATGGCGTTGTGCGGACAGCAGCTCTGGCACTCGTCGCATCCGAATACCCAACCGTGGGTGTCAAAGGCCCCCTTCTCGGCACTCGGCTCCACCGTGCGATTGGATATACAGAGGGTGGTATTGATGGTCCTGTTGGGGTTAATTGCCCCCGTTGGGCATCGTAGCAAACAGCGACTGCAGCCGACACAACCATCCCCTTTGTAGGGGGTGCTGTATGTGTCGCACTCCTCGGTGAGAACAAGTGCACCAAGCACCATAAAAGAGCCAAGTTGTGGGTTTATTATCAGCGAGTTACGCCCCACCCAGCCAATGCCTGCAAGGTGTGCGAGGGCTTTTTCGGCCAGCGGGGTGGAGTCGACGCATATCTTCGCCGCCTTGCGGTCGCTAATTCCAAGCCCTGTGGCCACCTCGCGGAGCATATCTTTTAGTACTGTGTGGTAGTCGGAGGTGAGCGCATAGGAGGCAATGCGTGCATCAAAATCGGCCTTGTAGCCCTCGGAAAACTCGTTTTTGTAGCTCACAGCACCCACCACTACACTCCGTGCGCCCTCCAACAAAAGCGATGCGTCAAACCTCTTGTCGGCATTCCTGTGGAGGTAGTGGAGTGTGGGGGCGTTGCCCTCCGCAAGCCAGCTCTCAAATCGGGCTTTGGCATCGGAGAGTTCTCCCACACGAACCACTCCCCAAGCATCAAACCCCGCCGAGGCCATCAACTCCGATATTTTTGCGATTTTGAACATTCCACCAATTTTATTACCTTTGTGTGTGGTAACGAGATTTGCACTACTTTTGCCACTACTTTTTTAACACACTCTGACGACCTCAAAGGTACGTCAAAATTTTTAGAAACAGAAAATGAAAATCGAAACACTGAAACAACTCTTTGACCATAGCGTCCGTAAGTGGAGCAAAAACACCGCACTGTCGATGTTTGAGCGTGAGAGTATGACCTACGGTGAGATGGCCGAAAGGGTGAAATATGTAAGCGAACTGCTCAGTGGCGCAGGTATCGGACAAGGCGACAAAGTGGTGCTCCTGAGTAGCAGTATGCCCAACTGGGGCGTGTGCTACTTCGCCGCCGTGAGTGCAGGTATGGTCATCGTTCCCATCCTACCCGACTTCTCGGGTGCCGAACTCGACAAGATTATCGAACACTCCGAAGCTAAGGCTCTCTGTGTGAGCGACAAACTCTACACCAAGCTCTCGCCCGCCACAATCGAGCGAATGAACATTGTCATCCGCACCAAAAACCTCGGCGTGCTCAACCGCACCTGCGAGGAGTTTGTTGCACCTGCCGAGCCCAAGCCCGAGGACCTTGCGGCCATCATCTACACCTCCGGCACAACCTCCACACCAAAAGGTGTGATGCTCACACACCGTGCGCTCACAACCCAAGTGGAGCTATGCTATGCTATGCAGAACGTGGACGAGAACGATATTTTCCTCAGCATACTCCCCCTTGCGCACACCTACGAGTGTTCGCTCGGATTGTTGCTGCCCATCAGCCACGGCTCGCAGGTGGTCTATCTCGACCGCCCACCAACGGCCTCGGCGCTGATGCCCGCATTCAAAAAAGTGCGCCCCACCATCATCCTCTCCGTGCCGCTGATTATGGAAAAAGTCTTCCGCAGTCAGGTGAAGGGCCGCTTTACCAAGACCAAATTTATGGCCTCCATCTACTCGGTGGGCATCTTCCGCAAACTTCTCCACCGAATAGCAGGTGTGGCAATGAAAAAACTCTTTGGTGGCAGGGTGCGTTTCTTCGGTATCGGTGGCGCAAAGGCCGATTGGGAGACCGAACGATATATGCGTGAGGCACACTTCCCCTACGCCATTGGCTATGGCCTGACCGAAACAGCACCTCTCATCTACGGCGCACCCCCCTTCAAGACACGTATGCAGGCCGTTGGACTCCCCGCAATACACGTTGAGGGTAAACTCATCAACCAAAACCCCGACACGGGCGAAGGAGAACTCGTGGTTAAGACCCCCTGCATTATGGAGGGATATTACAAAAACCCCGAAGCCACCGCCGAGGCATTCACCGAGGACGGCTATTTTCGTACCAAAGACCTCTGCTTGTTCGACAAGAAAGGTTACCTCGTCATCAAGGGCCGTGCAAACAATATGATTGTGGGTGCTTCGGGCGAGAATATCTACCCCGAGGAGATTGAGAGTGTGCTCAATACCCACTCCCTTGTAACAGAGTCTATTGTGGTGGCCGACAAGGGTACGTTGGTGGCTTTGGTGGCTCTCGACAAGGAGAAACTCGAAGAGCGACTCTCGGAGTTCAAGGACAACGTGTCGGCCAAGTACGACGAGATTATGCGCGAGATTCGCGAGTATGTCAACTCGCGTGTTGGCAAGTTTGCGCGTGTGTCGCAGGTTGAGGAGCAAAAAGATGGTTTCGAGAAGACTCCGACGATGAAGATTAAGCGATTCCTCTATCAAAAACGCAGATAGCGGGCGAATTTTGCACCGCACTTCGATAGGCGAGTTCCTCATTTGCGAGAGCAAACTGCGGACTCGCCTTCTTGTTTGGCACAAAATTCCCCTCGCTCTCTGCGTTTTTTTAGTCCAACGTCTA
>JAGBGK010000042.1 GCA_017936005.1 Tidjanibacter sp. | reverse complement strand
CTGCTCGGCGAGGCCGCCGAGCGCAATTACGACCACCCCTCCCGACCTCCCCTTTCGTAGGGGAGGAGCAACTTAGGGGAGCAGCTTTTTTCACGGGTATCTTTTTTAATACCCAAGACCTCGGAGGGGGCCCCACCTTTTTCACGGGTTGCTTTTTTGTTACCCGTGCCATCCGACCACTCCTCCCCTGAGTTAGGGGAGGAGCTTTTTTCTTCGCGGGTATCTTTTTTGTTACCCGAGAGTTTTGGGAATTTAAGGAGTTTAGGGAGTTTAAGGAAAAGAGAAATAATTTTCCATTTTCCATTTTAATTGTCGGTCGACGGTCGACGGTTGACGGTTGACGTTTGACGAACACCCTTAGAACATCCTTGCACCGAGTGGCAGCGAGAGGCCAAAGGTGAGATTCATACTCTTCTGGTTGATGGGTACGGGTATTTTACCGCCCATCGCTGTGCCAAACTTGTTGCCTATGTGGTCAATGCCAACAAACAGGTTGATGAGGGAGGTGTGTAGGTTCAACGACGCTCCCAGCACCCCGATGTTACTACCGGGATAGTATCCCTCGCTGATGGTTGCCGAGAACCACGGGGTGGGACGGAAGGTGGCGGCAACGACAATCTCGCTAACCAACTCCTCCGCATACTGCTTGCCATACCACACTGCACCAAGGCCGATGGCATCGTTGAGGATGTTGTACTCTATGCCGGCAACGTAGTTGGTGTGGAGTTGTTGTTTTATCTGCGAGCCCTCCTCTTCTTCTTCTGGGGCGATGGTCTGCATCGTAATCTTGTCGGGTGCGGTGAAGAGTACCTCGTTGGTGGCGAGGTCGAAGCCTTTGAAGGTGAAGCCCACATTCTGAATCTCGCCACAGTAGGCGTTCTGTGCGCCCCAAGCAGTGAAGCCCAGGTCGGTGACGGCTGCCGAGATGCGTATATCCTCGTCGTGGAAGGTCCATTCAAGGCCTGCGTCCAAAGCGAAGCCGATACTACTGATATTGTTGGGTGAGAAGTTGCTGAAATCGGTTGCGTGGCCGATGAACTCATCGAAGGTAACCTCGCCTGTGAGGCCCTCGAAATCGTAGCCCGCAACGTGTGTACAGATGGAGCCTGCAAGGTCGGCTGTGTATTGGTCTGTGCCGACGCTTATGTCGGCCCTATCGAGGCGTGCCGAGAGGTGTGCAAGGCCTACCAATGCTTTGGCCCTGAAACCAATAGTGAAGACATCCTGCACGGGGAAGGTGTAGCCCAACGATGCCTCCACGAAGTTGTTGCTCTCAATGCCGAGGCCGGCGATGTCGTAGGAGCCGGTGGCAAGTGTTTTGGTCAGCGCAAAGAAGTGTTTGGGAATGGTCAGATTGCTCTCCGAGCGCAGGCTCACATCCACCGACCAGAAGCCTCCCCTGAAATAGTTACCCATCGAGATGAGGCGGTCGCGGATGTTCATATCCAAGCGGTTGATGTCGGGCAGGTTGCCCAGGAACTTGTCGGCCGCAACGGAGGAGTGCATATAGGTCACAAGGCCGTTACCATCGGCGGCAGGAAAGAGGAAGTTGTCGGCCGAGAGGAAGTTGCTCTCCAAGGCGGTGGTGAGGCCCAGGGCGGGGATGGCAAAGTATCCCCTGTTGGGCGACAGCGCAGGGTTGAGCGTATAACGCTCGGTGGCACCACGCAAGAAATATGCGTTGTTAAGCTGTGCAGAGGCGGTGGCGAGGCCGGCCATAAGTGTTACTGCAAGGAGTATTATTTTGTTGCTTTTCATCGTTGTCGAAACTTTTAATGGTGGAAAAACTCTGTCTGTTTTAGTCGGACAATTTGGGGGAGTGGTAATCTCTCTATCCGACTACTCTTTGTGTTCTTCTTTGGGTAGTTCATCCGTTGGCTCATCCGTTGGCTCATCCTTTGGTGCGAGGGTGCCGAGGTCGACGGTGACACCCTTGTCGAGGCACAACGAGAGGGTTGCCTGCAACCACTGTTCGGGTTTGAGGCCTGCACCTGCGAGGGTCTCGCCCTCAAAGCTACACTCTACCGCCTTGATGCTGCCGAGCAACTCGCCGATGTGTGCCGAGGAGGTTGCGTCGGGAAGAGTCATGCCGATGGATATCTTCGACGCGGCAGGGGTGTCGTTGGCACTACCCTTGATGGAGCCGGTGGTGAGAGCCTTGATTTGGCTCACTTCGTTCTTCTCCGCATCGAGGAACTTGATTCGCAACACGGCATCCAACGGGAGGGTGCTTTGTGCCTCCACGTTCACCGTCAGGGAGTCTATGGCAATGTCAATGTCGCTGCCGACAATGTCCGACAGGTCGATGTCCTCAATCAGAGTGGTGTAGTTGATGTGTCCGTTCTTCTCGGCGTCGAATTTGAGCGCAGCACCCACCGAGTAGTCCACCTTGAAGAGGTAGGAATCCTTCACAATGAGGGTGTGGGGCTTGGAGGTGTTAGGAACAGCATCGAGCGTAACGACGAGTTTGTCGGGCAGACTGTTGATGAGCTCCATCAGTCCCTCCACCTTGGTTTGTCCCTCGGTGGGGGTGTCGCCCGTGAGGGATATTTTGGTGGTGGCAGGGGTTGTGCCCTCGGCGCCGAGGATGGTTAGCGTGGGGGTGGAGATGCTCTTTGTCACCACACCGCCCTTCCAAGCGTCAATCTTAACCACAAGGTCGATGCCCACACCGATGGGGTTCTCCACCGAGAGGTCGATGGTGGGCGAGGCGAGGTTGAGCGAGAGGTCCATATCCTCGCCGAGTGCGGAGGTCAACTCGCTCAGGTCGACCTCAATGGGGGCCAACAATCCCTCCAAGTTGGGATTTACGCGTCCCACAACGCTACGGATGCTGAGGTCGTCAATCGCCACACTCGGGGTGAGGGTAATGCTCTTGGCCGAGGTGTCGATGGAGAGCTGTTGTTCCGCAGCGATGGCTATGGTGGCATTCACGCCGAGTGTGCCCTCAATCTTGGCCACACCATTAGCGATGGGGATGTTTTTCAGGCCCTTCAAGGGGAGCGTAATGATGGGGTTGTTGCTACCGTTCTTCAACGTAAGGTTGGTGGCTTTCAGCATATTACCCGAGAGTGTCCACCCTGCTGGGGCCTCCACGTCAAGGATGGCAGGCAGGGTGAGTTCGAGCGACGAGAGGTTAATCTCGCCGAGTGGCGAGCCGTCAAGGCCGAGCGACACGTTGAGTTGTGGCAGTGCCGAGGCGAGGTCTGTGCGGCCAATTTCCAGATAGTCGATGGCCTCCACCTCTTTGGGTAGGCTCACACTCTGGTTGAACTGCTCGGAGAGGTTGAAGCTCTGCTCCCAAGCGTCCAGCGTAACGGTGGCGCTGTGGATGGCGATGTCGGCCGAGGCCTTCACGCTGGGCGTTTGGGTGCCTGTGGTGCCGGCCTTCACCGTGTAGCCCATATCGAAACTATACGTTATGTCGTCGTTCACGGCGAACACACCATCCGAAATATTCCCATCGAATTGAGCGCTCATAAGCAGAAATTCCAGCACGATACTCTCCTCGTTGATGGGGTAGCCGCTCACTTCGTAGTGGTTGTTGGTGGTCGAGCCCACACCTTGACTGATGGTGGAGTAGGAGCTCAGAGGGTCGCCCGGAACCTTCTGCAACTCAAAACCTGCGGGAGCCTCGATGGCAAAGTGATTGAGCACTCGGTTTTCGGTTACGGGCAGCAGGCCGGCGATGTTGAAGGTGATGGCCACCAACGAGCCCTCGCCGTTTGCACCAAACGTAACTTTGTCGATGGATTTGATGTGCTCCGGCAACCCAATCTCATACCTCTCCTCAAACACGGCAGGGCCGTAGGTCATTGATAGTTTTTGGCCTACGAGGAAGGCAGGGATGGTGATGCCACCACTCAATCCTTCGGGATAGGGGATGGTCTGTACTTCGCTGATGGGTTTGATTGAGGAGCTCATCTCGCCCATCAACTCCATAGTAGTAGGTGCGATGGTGGGTGCGAGTCCTGTGATGGGTGCAATGGTACCCACCTCAAACTCCTCGGTGAAGGAGTCGGCCATTCCGAAGGAGTAGAAACCGTCCTTATCGGTGTTGAGTTCTCCCTGCTCACCGAGTAGCGACTCGATGGTGATTTTCTCGGTGGTGCCGAGTGGGATGGTGATACCTTCGGTATCTCCGATGGTTACTTCGAGAGAGATTTTGTCGAAGTTGTAGTTGCTGTCGCACGCCACCAAAAGCAGTGTGAGGGTGCCTACAACGGACATAGTGCGCATAAAGTGTTTCATAACGCTATGGTTTTTGGTTAGATAATATTCCCATTTTCGCTATAAAAATAATAAAAATAATTGAAAATTGAAAATTATTCCTCCCTAAGATAGGGGAGAGAAACAGACGCCCCCGCCTTTCGGCCACCCCTCTAACTCAGAGGGGGAGTTATTGCGGTGCTCTTCCTGCCCTTCCTGCCCTTCCTGCCCTTCCTCTCCTCTCGGGTAACAAAAATATTACCCGCGAATAAAAAAACTCCTCCCCTAAAAGCCCCTCCCCTACGACAGGGGAGGATGGGAGGGGT
>JAGBGK010000041.1 GCA_017936005.1 Tidjanibacter sp. | reverse complement strand
TTTATTTGTACTTTTGTGCCCGCAAGCGACTATGGGGGACGGTGAGATTGCATGAGCCGTACTGAGTGTCGCCCAAGTATACATTAACTTTTAAATACACAAAACACTATGCAAACCATTCAGATTAAAGGCGTTAAGCGTGAGCAGTTCGGCAAAAAAGGCGCCAAAGACATCCGTCGCGAGAACCTCATTCCCTGCGTTATCTACGGTAACGGTGGCGAGACCATCCACTTCTCCGTTGAGGCAGCAGAGGCAAAGAAGATTCTCTACACTCCCAAAACTTACATCGTAATTCTCGACATCGATGGTACCGAGGTTAAAGGCGTAATGCGCGAGGCCCAGTTCCACCCCGTTAAGGACTACTGCCAGCACATCGACTTCTTCCGTGTAGTAGACGGCAAACCCGTTGCGGTTGAGGTTCCCGTTGCAGTTGTTGGTAACTCGGAGGGTGTTAAGGCCGGTGGTAAGCTCAAAATCGAGCGTCGCAAACTCACCGTTTCGGGCTTGGAGGAGAACCTCTTGGACGAGCTCGTTGTTGACATCACTGAGTTGGGCGTTGGTAAATCCATCAACGTTGCTGACCTCAACTACGAGGGCTTGAAGATTCTCACTCCTGCAAGCACTCCTGTTGTGTCGGTATTGGCAACTCGTCAGAGCGGTCGCTAAAAAAAACAATTTTTGCGGGTGAATTTTGCACCGCACTTCGATAAGCGGGCTCCTCATTTGCGTCAGCAAACTGCGGGCCCGCTTTCTTGTTTGGCACAAAATTCCCCTCGCAAAAAGTTGTTTTTTTGCACTCCAAGTGCCTTGCACTCGTCTCGTTCTATGCACTTTTTTACTGCTATCTGAGGGCTTCCCCTTTCTGCTCTTTCTGCTCTTTCTGCTCTTCTTGTCCTAAAAAAACACCACCAGCTTTGTTGGCCGGTGGTAGTTAGGTAAACTATATGTGGTTGGGGTTGATGTTGTCGCCGAATCAGATGTGGCTCACGATGAGAGGCACAGTAAAGTCCACTTTCTGTCGGTCGTTTTCCAAAATTCTCGCCCTTCGGGGGTGGCGGACCAATCGAAGGCGTGGGCAAAGACGAATTCCCCCTCGCCCGACTCCCATAGGGTGGCATCCAGGACGGTGTGTCCATTATGTAGTAGGAATGCCCTATCGAATTGGGCCTCACACCCTTCGGCACGCAGGAAGGCTCGGAATGTGTCGTAGGTTATCATCGTTAGTCCCACGTTACCACCTCCTCAATGTGCTCGCCAAAGTGTTCATCTTCGGGGCTGTAACGCTTGTTGCAGACGGGACACCAGAAGGGCGCACGCTCGTTTCCCATATCGCCACACCCCACGCAGGCATAGATTAGTCCCACGCCCACTTGATGCTCAAAGACCACACCGCAACGCTCACATCTTATTTTGTATAATACTCCCATAGTTTTATCTCTTAATCTTCTCTAATCTGTTCTGCTGTGCCTCTGTGGGATGTCGTTGTCATCTTGATAATAGGCCCCTATTGCCGCAAAACACAACCCTCCCAAAATCAAACTGATTATCATACGTCATCAAAAAGAGGACACCTATTCAATCTCGGCAACAATACCCCTTTTCTCGGCTTCGGTGGACCACTGTACTTGCCAGCTGCGTCCGGTGTGAGTGTCAAGGAGTATGAAGTTGTACATATTTTGTGTTTGGTGCAACTCATATCTGCCGGCCTTGTTTTTTGGTCCTGTAGTGTTGAGGTCATAGGTACTTAACTCGGTGGCATAACGATATTCGGCTTCGTCTTTAAGGGTGAACTGCATCTGCCACATCATACCATTACGGGTGTCGAGCTTTACAAAAGTCCACATATTTTTCGTGGGGTAGATTTCGTAGTTCTTTGCGTCGTTGCTTTGCGAGCCACACGAGGAGAGTAGAGTGAGGCTTGCCAATGCGGTGGCCATAAGGAGTGTAAATTTTTTCATAGTGTTTGTTGTTTTTGAGGATTAAAAAATGTTGTTGAAAATGTGCCTATTTAAGTAGTCCGCCACCGCCAAAAAGAGTGTCTAAGACTTCGAGCAGCAGGGTAATCACCACCATAATTCCAAAGATGAGCTTCATAATTGTAAGGTTTTTGTGTTAAGTGTTTACATAAAAAAGTCCCGACAACACAATGCTGCATTGTCGGGACAAAGGTACTGGGCTGTTTTGACAACTTCTGTCAAAAGTTATTTTTGTGGTGATTTTTTGCTGATGCGTTCCACGAGTGAGCCGATATATTCCTCAAATTCGGGGGTGAGGATTCGGATATCATCTGCCAAGCCCATAACAAAGCGACCAATGCCCACATAGTCGCAGACCATCGTGTCCAAGAGCCAATGGCTCTCGTCAATCGGTGTCAAATCTCGGCTGGCAAGGGGGTATTCCTCCACCAAGAGGTTGTGGGCCATCATACCGAGTTCGAGCCTCACCCTGCGCTGCTCGAAGCCCGTGATGCGGAATATGTCGATATACCCTTCGTGGTGTTGTTCGGTGTGTTTCCACCCCTCCGAGAGCACCTCCACCGAGCCGATGCGGGCGGTGTTGAAGAGTTTGTTGAGTCCCGACTCCGGCTCGTAGCACCACACCTGCACATAGTTGGTCGTAAAGCCGAATGGCTCCACAAGCCTATCCCTCGCAACGCCCGTGTGGGAGGATGCGTAACGCTTCAAAACAACCTGTTTGCGCTCGCCAATGGCCTCCACCAAGTGGTTGATGTTGACGGCATTCTTGCCCTCCACAACACACTCTGCCAGCGAGGTACAGTTGTAGACAGAGGTGAGCTTCTTTCGCAGATTTTGTTTGATGACGTTGGTGTTGTCCAGAGCCTCAATGAGTTGGTTTACGATATAGGCTTCCTCGTCGGTAAAGTGGATGAGTTGGGAGATATCCTTGAAATAGCGACTCTCCTTGCCCAAGCGATAGACACCTCCTTCGAGTTTATGCACCACAAAGCCGGCCTCTTTGAAGGTCTCAATGTAGCGATAGACCGAGCGTGGTGAGGTACCCAGACGTTCGGCGAGTTCTTCGATGGTGTAGTTGAGGTTGCCTGTGAGGAGCTTCATCAGGCGCAACACTCGCTCAATTTTCGGTTGGTCCATAGTCTATGGTTCTTTGATGTGTTACAAAGGTAGAAAAATGGTTTGAGATAAATGACAATAATTGTCAATTATTTTCATCCTTTACACATCTTTGTCAAGCGTGTGTCAAAAATCGAATAGGCAAATTTTCTGAATATTGTTGGACAATCTCCAGAAAAATATTACCTTTGTGTGGACGTCACACCACCTCTTGCAAAGGTGTGGCTTCCGTAAAGAGTGCTAAAACTTGTCAACTAATCATAAATAACCATTTTTGTTATGAAAAGAACTTTTCTTTTTGTGTTGAGCCTCTTTGTGGCAACACTAACGGCTCTGGGGCAACTCTCGCTGCCCAATGTATTCAGCAACGATATGGTACTCCAACAGGGTAAGAAGGTTTGCCTTTGGGGTGAGGCACGTCCGGATGCAAAGGTAACTATTTCGTTTGCAGGTCAAAAAGTGGCAACCGTAGCCGATGCCGAAGGCAAGTGGCGTTTGTATTTGGCCGAGATGATCGCTTCGGCCGAGCCACGCACACTTGTTGTTAGCAGTGGAAGGGAGAAAAAGGTCTATAAGGGTGTCCTCGTGGGCGAGGTTTGGCTCGCTTCGGGACAGAGTAATATGGAGTACTCTATGGGTAACCACCCACACTATCCACGCCCCACTCGTGGCGATAGGGATATCCTTATGAAGGAGTACTACGAGGCGGAGGCTCCGCTGGTGAGGGTGCTCTATGTCAATCGCAAGATTATGTATGCCGACACCCTGCCCACCAATGGTTGGAAACCCGTAACCACCGAGAATATCAAACCCGTATCGGCAGCAGGCTATTTCTTTGCAAAGGAGTTGGCCGATAGTTTGAAGGTGCCCATTGGTCTTGTTTCGACCTCCTATGGTGGTAGTCCTGTTGAGGCGTGGACTCCAATCGAGGCATACCGTAAGTCGGAGGAGCTCTCCAAATATGTGGACGAGAAGGGTAAATTCAGGGGCGATGCATTGGTGGGTAACCGCTTCCGCAAATTCCTCCAACCCATCATTCCCTACACTATGCGTGGTTTCTTGTGGTATCAGGGTGAGCAGAACCTCACTATGGGCCAGACCGACACCTACACTGCACAGCAGATGTTGCTGGTGGACACTTGGCGTGAGTTGTGGGGCGACAACGAGATGCCGTTCTACTATGTGCAACTCGCTCCCTATGCCTACTCGCAACAGCGCACCATTATTGAGCCTCGCACTTGGGACGAACTCCCCATCTTCTGGGAGGCACAGAAGGCTGCTCTTGCACAACCACACACGGGTATGATTACCACTCTTGACTTGGTGGATGATGTGAAGGAGATTCACCCTCCCTATAAGTGGATTGTTGGCCACCGCTTGGCAGACCTCGCACTCTCCAAGACCTATGGTCGTGAGGGTATTGTAACCGAGGGCCCTGTGTTCAAGAGCGCAACCATCGATGGTAAACGTGTGATTGTTGAGTTTGACAACGTGGGTAGTGGTCTGAAAACCCAGACAGGTACTCCCTATGTAACTTTCTTCCGCCTGGCCGGCGAGAGTGGACGTTTCTATGGAGCTGTGGGTAAGATTATCGGTAAGGACAAGGTGGAGGTAACATCCCAATGGCTTGGCGCACCTATCAAATATGTATGCTTTGGTTGGGATGAGGCTGCTGGCCACAACCTGCTTGGTGGCGATGGTCTGCCTGCACAACCCTTTAACACCCTCTGGATGCAAAAACAGGCTGCCACAGAGTAGCAACCTGCTTTGAATATAGGGTTTGTAATTTGGACCTGCTTGCGTGTTACTCACCAACGGTGGTAATCGTGAGCAGGTCTTTTTGTAGATACTTGGCGGCCACTTGTTGCAACTGCTCGGCGGTGCAGGTGGCTACCTGTTGTAGGAATCGCTCGGTGTAGCTGTTGTCGGTGCTGTTTTGGATGTTCTCAATGGTTACGTCTGCCACTCCGAAGGGGCCGTCAAAGATGCGCATTACGTCGCCAAAGATGATGTTTCGGACCATCTGTAACTCATTGTCGCCCATAGGTTCGGAACAGAAACGCTCCACCTCGTGCAACATCTCGCCTATTGCTGCCTCGGTGTACTCGGAGGCCACGTCGGCACTCATCACAAAATAGCCACTCTGGTCGAGATTTATCATTGCCGCATAGGCTCCATAGGTGTATCCGTGCCTCTCCCTGAGGTTTTGCATCAGGCGTGAACCAAAATAACCTCCCAAAGCGGTTGAGATAATCTGCATTGGTACAAAGTCGGGGTGGGTGCGGGGGAAGAGTGGGCGGCCTATTTTAAGGCACGACTGTACGGCACCATCCACCTTCAACTCCGCACGAGGGGTGGATGCCGGGGCGGGTATGGTGCGCTTGTCAATGACCCCGTGTGGCAGTTGTTCAAGGATTGCCTTCGTGTGGGCGATGTGCTCCTCGGTAATGTCGCCACACAACACTGCAAAACAATTCTCGGCGGTGTAGTGGGTGCTGTAAAAGAGGGCTATATCCTCCCTTGTGAGCCTGTCGTAGGCCTCGGCAGGAGAGGTTATACCATAGGGGTGGTCGGCTCCGAAGATGCTCTGCCCGAAGAGCTCTCGTGAGAGGTGGTCGGGTTTGCTACGCTGTACGATGAGTTGCTCTTTTCGCTTGGCACAATAGACACCCACTTCCCTCTCGGGGAAGGTGGGGTGGAGGACCACTTGCTCGGCAATCTCAAATGTTTCGGCGGCGAACTTCGAGAGCGAACAGTAGGTCAGCACGGCCCAATCTCGGTCTATGTTGGCATCGAAATAGGAGCCAACAAAGTCCAAACGCTCGGCAATTTCAAGTGAGGAGAAACGCTCTGTACCCTCCGAGAGGGTGTTGATGGTGGCCGATGCACTGAATGGAACGCTCTGCCACGAGGTGCCTGCACGGAAGATGAAACTAACCCTCACGACTCCCTGCTTGGAGTTGTGCAGGGTGTAGAGTCGGGTGCCGTTGTCGCAGGTGTGCAGGGTGGTGTGTGGTACTCGTGGGTTGGGGGTGAGATTTATGGGCGGACGTTGCATTGTCTGTATTGTCAGATGTGGTTTAACTATTTGGTTTTACGATAGATGAGAGTTGCACTACGCTGGGGTACAAGACGGGTGCGTACGTAGGTGGCAATCTCCTCGGCCGTGATGGAACGATAGATGTCAATCTCGCCATTCAGCAGGGCCATATCGCCCAACATTGCATAGTAGCCGAGATTCATCGCCTTGTTCATCACGTTGAGTTCTCCGAATGTGATGTTGGCCTCGAATTTGTTTTTCACCTTTTGGAGTTCATACTCCCCGATAGGCTCCTCGGAGAGCAGACGCAACTCCTCGTAGAGCGCCTCTTCGGCCTGCTCGATGGTAACGCCCGAACAGAGTTGGCCGGTGAGGATGAGTAGTCCTTCGCCCACCTCGCCGGTGATGTAGGCATTGGCGGCGGAGAATATCTGCTTCTGCTTCACAAGGTGCTGGAATATGCGTGCCGACTCGCCACCAGCAAGTAGGTCTGTGAGTAGGTCGCAAATGTAATAGCCCCTCTCGCTACGCCTATCCATAAGGAAGGCAATGGTAATCTGGTCGGCAGGCACGGGGGCCTCAATTACCTTGCGCACAGGCCCTGCGAGTGGCTCCTGATGTAGGTCGCCACGCACGGGGGCGGGTAGAGTGGGGAGGTGGCCGAAGTACCTCTCGGCAGCCTCAAATACCCTCTCCGGCTCGATGTCGGCCGACACACTTAGGATGGCCCCCGAGGGGATGTAGAAGCGGTCGTAGAAGGCCCTGACCTCCTCCACCGAAGCCTCTCGGATGTGGTCGGGAGTGAGGCCGATGACGGGCCAACGGTAGGGACTTGTGGTATAGACCATACTGCGCAACGTGTGCCACTGCTCGCCATAGGGACGATTGAGGTAACGCTGACGGAACTCCTCAATCACCACACTCTTCTCCACTTCGAGCGTCTCGGCATCAATGTTGAGGCCCCTCATTCGGTCGGCCTCCAACCACAAGCCCGTCTCGAAATTCTCCTTTGGCATCGTAACGTAGAAGTCGGTGTAGTCGGCCGATGTGAAGGCGTTGTTCTCACCACACACCTCTTGTACGGGGGTGTCGTAACTCGGTACGGCAGGGGTGCCTCGGAACATTAGGTGCTCAAAAAGGTGGGCAAAGCCGGTGCGCTCGGCCGATTCGTCTGCCGAGCCTACGGCATAGAGGATGTTGACGGCCGCCATACCCGAACACTCGTCTCGGTTGGCCAACACTCTGAGTCCGTTGGCAAGGGTGTGCTGTTTGAAATCAATCATTACTGCAAAGTTGCAATATTAAATAAAGTTTATTTTTTTTATTCTGTTGCTTGGTCCACTCGCCATAGATTTTCCGTGTACGCACACGGTGGCTGCCGAAACCAAGTTGTTTATAATCAGCCTTAAACCACCCCGTTGGCTTTTGTTATTTTTGTAACACACTGATAATGTTGGACAAATAATATCGCAGTGGTGAAAAATGTGGCCGAAAAAATCGCCCAAAGGTAGTGTTTTTTTGGAGTATAATAACTATATTTGCAAACTGAATAGTGTGAACCTACGGAAAAATCAACAAAACACATATAACACAAAACATTCATAAACTAAAATTTATGGCACAGAAGAAATTTATCACTTGTGATGGTAACTATGCAGCAGCCCACATCGCCTATATGTTCAGCGAGGTGGCCGCTATCTACCCCATCACCCCTTCGTCCACCATGGCAGAGTATGTTGATGAGTGGGCAGCAAATGGTCAGAAGAATATCTTTGGCCAGACCGTAAAGGTTGTTGAGATGCAGTCGGAGGCAGGCGCAGCAGGTGCTGTTCACGGCTCGTTGCAGGCAGGTGCTCTCACCTCGACCTTCACCGCATCGCAGGGCCTTCTGCTGATGATTCCCAACATGTACAAGATTGCAGGTGAGTTGCTTCCCGGCGTATTCCACGTTTCGGCACGTGCGTTGGCTGCACAGTCGCTCTCCATCTTTGGCGACCACCAGGACGTTATGGCAGCACGCCAGACCGGTTTTGCAATGTTGGCCACCAGCTCGGTACAGGAGGTTATGGACCTCGCAGGTGTTGCTCACCTTGTGTCGCTCACTTCGAGGATTCCTTTCTTGCACTTCTTCGATGGTTTCCGTACTTCGCACGAGATTCAGAAAGTTGAGTTGATGCAGATGGAGGACCTCGAGCCCCTCTTCGACAAGGCTGCTTTGGCAGAGTTCCGCGCACGCGCACTCAACCCCGAGCACCCCGTAACCCGTGGTACCGCTCAGAACCCCGACATCTACTTCCAGACTCGTGAGGCAAGCAACAAGTTCTACGATGCAGTGCCCGATATGGTGGCAGAGTGTATGGAGAAGATTTCGGCCATCACCGGTCGTAAATATGCTCCCTTCACCTACTATGGTGCTGAGGATGCAGAGAATGTGATTGTTGCTATGGGCTCGATTACCGAGACCATCAAAGAGTGTGTTGACTACCTGATGGCCAAAGGCGAGAAGGTGGGTGTTGTTACCGTTCACCTCTACCGTCCCTTCTCGGTGAAGTACCTCGGTGCTGTTCTGCCCGAGACCACCAAGCGCATCTGCGTTTTGGATCGTACCAAGGAGCCCGGAGCAAATGGTTGCCCCTTGTACCTCGATGTTGTTGAGGCATTCGCAACCTGCAAGGATATTCCCGCAGAGAACAAACCCCTCATCATCGGTGGTCGCTATGGTCTTTCGTCGAAAGACACCACCCCCGCACAGATGTTGGCCGTATTCGAGAACCTCAAAGCAGAGGAGCCTCGCAACCAGTTCACCGTTGGTATCAACGACGACGTAACCTTCCTTTCGTTGCCCGTTGGTGAGGAGATTTCGATGGCCAAAGAGGGTACCTTTGAGGCATTGTTCTTCGGTTTGGGTGCCGATGGTACCGTTGGTGCTAACAAGAACTCCATCAAGATTATCGGTGGCTCGACCGACAAGTACTGCCAGGCATACTTCTCCTACGACTCGAAGAAGTCGGGTGGCTACACCTCGTCGCACCTCCGCTTTGGCGATAGCCCTATCCGCTCGCCCTACTTGGTAACCACTCCCGACTTTGTGGCTTGCCACGTTCCTTCGTATGTTGACAAATACGACGTATTGAAGGGCCTCAAAAAAGGCGGCTCGTTCCTCTTGAACAGTGTTCACGATGCCGAGCAGACTTTGGCTACCCTGCCTACCCATATGAAGATTTATATGGCGAAGAACAACATTCGCTTCTATATCATCAACGCAACCAAGATTGCAGCCGAGATTGGTCTGGGCAACCGCACCAATACTATTATGCAGTCGGCATTCTTCAAGATTGCAAACGTGATTCCTTTCGAGAAGGCTGTTGAGGAGATGAAGAAGGCTATCTACAAATCCTACGGTAAGAAGGGCGAGGATATCGTCAACATGAACTACGCCGCCGTTGATAAGGGTGGCGAGGTTATGGAGGTAGCAGTTCCTGCCGAGTGGGCTAACCTCGTTGAGGAGGAGGCCGCTTGCGCTTGCACTTGCAACGATACCCCCGACTTCGTTAAGAACATCAGCGAGCCTATCAACGCTCTGAAAGGTGACCTTCTGCCCGTGAGCGCATTCAATGGCCGCGAGGATGGTACTTGGGACAATGGTACTGCTGCTTATGAGAAACGTGGTATTGCTGTGAATGTTCCCGAGTGGATTGCCGACAACTGTATCCAGTGTAACCAGTGTGCATTGGTTTGTCCTCACGCTGCATTGCGTCCCTTCCTTCTGACCGAGGAGGAGGCTGCTGCTGCTCCCGAGGGTATGGCTCTCAAACAGGGCTTGGCACAGACCAAAGAGTACAAGTTCCGTATTCAGCTCTCGCCTCTGGATTGTACCGGTTGCGGCAACTGCGTGGATACCTGTCCTGCCAAGACCAAGGCTCTCGTTATGAAACCTCTCGAAAGCCAGCTTGACCAGCAGAAGAATTGGGCTTACCTCGACAAGAAGGTTGGCTACAAGGATACCGTTATGGACAAGACCAAGACCATCAAAGGCAACCAGTTTGCTCAGCCTCTGTTTGAGTTCTCGGGTGCTTGCGCAGGTTGTGGTGAGACTCCCTACATCAAGACCATTACCCAACTCTTCGGCGATAGGATGATGGTTGCCAACGCTACCGGTTGTACCTCCATCTACTCCGGCTCGGCACCTTCGACTCCATATTGTACCAACGCCAAAGGCCACGGTCCTGCTTGGGCTAACTCGCTCTTCGAGGACAACGCCGAGTTTGGTTTGGGTATGTACACCGCTGTTGAGAAACGTCGTGATACTCTGGCTGCAAAGATGGCAGACGCTATTGCCAACTGCGCTTGCTGCTCGGAGGAGTTGAAGGGCGTAATGCAGGAGTGGATTGATGGTCGCAAGGATAGCGCCACCAGCGTTGCTGTTGCTGCTCGCCTCGTGCCTCTGATGGAGGCTTGTGGTTGCGACACCTGCAAGGAGATTTTGGCCGAGAAAGACCTCTTGGTTAAGAAGTCGCAGTGGATCATCGGTGGTGATGGCTGGGGCTACGATATCGGCTTCGGTGGTGTTGACCACGTTTTGGCTTCGGGCGAGGATGTGAACATCCTTATCGTTGATACCGAGGTTTACTCCAACACCGGTGGTCAGTCGTCCAAGTCGACTCCCGTTGGTGCTGTTGCCAAGTTTGCTTCGGCCGGTAAACGTATCCGTAAGAAAGACATCGGTGCTATTGCAATGACCTATGGTTATGTATATGTTGCACAGGTATCGTTGGCTAACCCCAACCAGCTCTTGACCGTGTTGCGTGAGGCAGAGGCCTACCAGGGTCCTTCGCTGATTATCGCTTACGCTCCCTGTATCAACCACGGTATCAAGGGCGGTATGACTCGCACCCAGAGTGTTGGTAAGGAGGCTATCGAGTGTGGCTACTGGCACTTGTGGCACTACAACCCCGAGTTGGCAGAGCAGGGTAAGAATCCCTTTGTTCTCGACTCGAAGGAGCCCGATTGGAGCAAGTTCCAGGCATTCTTGGCTGCCGAGGTACGTTACTCTTCGTTGAAGAAGATGTTCCCTGCTGAGGCTGACGAGTTGTTTGCTGCTTCGGAGGAGAATGCTAAGTGGCGTTATAATGGCTACGTTCGCTTGTCCAAACAAGAATTCTAAAAAACGCATATAGCACGGCAACTGCTGTGTTACACGGCGACAAACCACCTCCTCATTTACGAAAGTAAACTGCGGAGGTGGTTTTCTTGTGTGCCTTGCATTTGCCGCACTCTATGCATTTTTTAACGTCAACCGTCAACCGACAACCGACACCTGTCGACCGTCAACCGATAACTGTCGACCGACAACCGACAAGGCCATTAGCTGTTTAAAGAGTTTAGGGAAATTAGGGAGTTTAGGGAAATTAGGGATAAGGCGCTTACAACTTCTTAACCTCCCTACACTCCCTAAATTCCCTTTCTGCTCTTTCTGCTCTTTTTGCCCCTCCTTTGTCACGGGTAACGTTTTTAATACCCGTGAGGTGGGGTGGTGAGGTTAGGGAGTGTGGGAAATGTGGAGAGTGTGGGGAGTTTAGGGAGCACTCCGACAGCCCCCTCACGTTATTTTAGTGATTATAGAAGCGACTCACGATGCGGAGGCGCAAGGAGGTGGGAACACACCCTACCAAAAATATAAACAAGCGATTGATTGCGCCGGGGATAACTCTGCGGCGACCTCGGAACATAGCCTTCAACCCACGAAGGGCCAACCTGTCGGGTGTGGTGAATATGCCCCAGCGCACAAGCCGGCGCACCAATTTGGGCGGAAAGTTATAGAGGCCCGTATCGACACCTCCGGGGCAGAGTGCCGTAACCTTTACCCCATAGGGCATAAGGTCGTAGCGCACACCCTCGCTCATCATCCTGACATACTCCTTGGTGGCAGCATAGAGGTGAAGGCCCGGGTTGGGCATCCACGCACAGATGGACGAAATGTTGAGAATGTAGCCCCTACCTGCATCCGCCATTTGTGCGCCAAAGAGCCTACATAGTCGGGTGGGGGTGTTCATATGCAGTTCCATCATCGTATCTATGCGCCTAAGTGGTAGGCTTTGGAATTGCTCAAAGAAGAATATGCCGGCGTTGTTGATAAGTACCTCCGGCTTTACGTTCCACTCTTTGCACTGCTCAAAAATCTCCCCTGCGGCCTCTTTGCGCGATAGGTCGATGCAGATGGTCAGCACCTCCACTCCATATCGGTTTGCAAAATCACCCGCCATACTCTCCAATAGGTCATATTGGTTGCTCACGGCTACGAGGGTGTAGCCCTGCGCTGCCAGCTGGTGCGAAAAGGCCATACCGATACCGCCGGTAGCTCCGGTGATGAGTGCAACTTTGGGCTGTGGGGTGGGGTAAGTGGTCATAGGTGTATGGGTTTTGCTATCGTGGAGTGTAGGCACGTAGGCTACGTGCGAGTTCTTTTTCTCTACCTGCAAGGTGGAAGTCCACAAGGGCGTGGAAGGCTGCCGAGTGGTTGTGGTGGATGGTGTGGCAGAGTTCGTGGACACACACATAGTCAATCAACTCATCGGGTAGGGCGGCCAAGTAGAGCGAGAGGGAGATGTTACCCTCCCTTGTGCAACTACCCCAACGGCTGTGGGTCTTGCGCACCGATACCTTATTATATTTAAGGCCCGTACGACGAGCCGCCTCCTCCAACATTCGGGGCAACTTATCCTTTGCCACCCTACGCAGAGCCTCCACTTCTTCGTCTGAGAGTGGGGGATTGGTGGCGAGTCTTGCCCTCTGTCGTGCGAGTGCGCCTTCTATCCACTCCCTACGTTCTTCGGCCCAGCGGAGTGCTTGGCCTTTGGGTTGCCACCACGGTATGGTAAGCCTCACACCGCCCTCACGGGTGATGCGTAGCGAGATGCGCCGAGCCTTGCGACTCCTCACAACCTCAATGGTGTATGTTGCAGGGGTGGACTCCAATGTTAGTTTTTACAATACCTCTGACGTACCGTCTCGAAGAGCATAATTGCTGCTGCTGCCGATACGTTAAGGCTCTCAATGCGACCTACCATAGGGATTGCGGCCTTGCAGTCGCAGAGTTTGAGTACCTCCTTACCGATACCTGTCTCCTCGTTACCCATCACTATAACTGTGGGTTTGGTGAGGTCGGCATCAAAGAGCAGCGTGTCGGCCTTTTCGGTGGCGGCCACAATCTGCATACCCTGCTGTGAGAGGGTTTTGAGGGTGTTGCGAATACTGCCGGCACGGTGTACGGGGATGCGAGTGAGTGCGCCTGCCGAGGAGCGTATGGCCTCACCATTCACAGGTGCAGAGTTCTTCAAAGGGGTGATAAGTCCGTGGGCACCGGCACACTCGGCCGAGCGAGCGATGGCACCAAAGTTCCTCACATCGGTAACCTCGTCAAAGACCACAATGAGGGGCTGCTCATCGTCGGGAATACGGTCGAGGATGTCTTCCAGACCAACATACTCAATGGGGGCGATGATGGCCACCACGCCTTGGTGGTTACCCCTTGTGAGGCGGTTGAGTTTCTCCACAGGCACCTCTTGGTAGCGGATGCGGCTACGATAGCAAAGGTCTTTCAGGTCGGTCATCAGCTGACCCTCGGCACCCTTACGTACATAGATTTTCTCAATTTGCTTCTCCGTTTCGATGGCCTCAATGACGGGGCGCAGACCGAACACAATGTTCTCGTCTTTGGGTTGCTCCCTGCGTGTGCGCTCCTCGCTGCGAGGCTTGCTATCCCTACGCTCAAAACCACCCTCCCTGCGGGGCCTACCCTCGCCTTTGGGCGCACGGGTGCGCTCCTCCCAATTCAGGTCCCTTGCCTCGGTGTATTGTGGCTCGGCATTAAACGTGGGGGCCTCGGTGCGAGGTTTACGCTCCCTCTTGTCCTTGAAAAACTCGTTATTTTCCATAGTATATCTGCTATTAACTTAATTACTCACTACTAATTCTCTTGGAGCAACTCCAACTCATAACACAACTTCTCCCACTCGTGCTCCTCAAAGGCGAGTCTTTGTTTGAGGGCGTTGTACTCCTCAAAGACTTTGCTGTCGGCAAGGTCGATGCCGTGCTGGTCGGGTGCTGCCAGGCGGGCATCCCACTCGGCCACTTCGCCCTCCAAGCGTGCAATGGTTGCTTCCTTCTCTTCAATGGCTCGCTGGGTTTTGCGTATGAGTTTTTCGTTCTCCTTCTTGGCAAGGTAGTCCTCCTTACCGCTGGTGTTCTTCTGCTCTTTGGTGGCCACGTCCCTCATCTCAATCTGGCGCATATCTTCCAACTTGCGCTTTTCGAGGAAGTAGCGAATACCACCCAGATACTCCTTCACGCCACCATCGCGGAACTCATAGACCTTCTCCACAAGTCCGTCCAAAAACTCCCTATCGTGCGATACCACCACCAGCGTTCCGTCATATTTGAGGAGTGCCTCTTTGAGGATATCCTTCGAGCGCATATCCATATGGTTGGTGGGCTCGTCGAGGACGAGCAGGTTGTGGGGCGAAAGCATCATACGGGCCATAGCAAGCCTCGAACGCTCGCCACCGCTGAGCACCTTCACCTTCTTGTCCACATCTTCGCCACGGAAAAGGAATGCTCCCAGAATATCTCTCAACTTGGTGCGTATGTCGCCCACGGCCACCTTGTCAAGGGTGTCATAGACCGTGAACTCACCATCCATCAGGTCGTCTTGATTCTGGGCATAGTAGCCAAGACTCACGTTGGCTCCCAACTTGACACTACCCTCCGAAGGCTCCATCTCGCCGATGAGCAGGCGAGCAAGGGTTGTCTTTCCCTCGCCGTTACGTCCTACAAGGGCAATGCGGTCGCCCTTCTCGATGGTGATGTTGGCACCGCCAAATACGAATTTCTCTCCAAACGACTTGCCCACCTCCTTCATCTCGGCCACAATCTGACCACTGCGGGGTGCGGGTGGAAATTTGAGGTTGAGTGCGTTGAGGTCCTCCTCGTCAATCTCTATGCGTTCGAGCCTTTCGAGTTGCTTCACGCGGCTCTGCACCTGGTTACTCTTGGTGGGCTTGTAGCGGAATTTTTCGATGAACTCCTCGGTTTTCTCTATGAGCCTCTGCTGGTTGTTGTAGGCGGCCACCTGTGCCTCCCTGCGCTCCTTGCGCAGTTGTACATATTGGCTGTAAGGCACCTTGTAGTCGTAGACCTTACCGAGCAACAACTCCACCGTGCGGTTGGTTACGTTGTCCAAAAAATCCCTGTCGTGCGAAATCAATAGCACCGCACCGGGGTAATCCCTCAGATAGCCTTCGAGCCATTGGATACTCTCGATGTCGAGGTGGTTGGTGGGCTCGTCGAGCAGAAACACCGAAGGTTTGCGCAGGAGTAACTTGGCCAACTCTATACGCATCCTCCATCCACCACTGAATGTGCTTGTAGGCTTGTCGAGGTCGTCGCGCTTGAAACCCAAGCCCAACAGTGTGCGCTCAATCTGCGCCTCGCGGCTCTCGCCACCGAGCAGCGCGTGGCGGTCGTGTATCTCGCTCAGGCGGTGTACAAGTGCACCATACTCTTCGCTCTCATAATCCTCCCTTGTGGCAATCTCGGCAGTGAGTCGCTCCATCTCTCGTTCGAGGGAGAGTACCTCGTCAAAAGCCTTGGCGGTCTCCTCGCGCAGGGTTGTGGTGTCGTGCACCTTCATCTGCTGTGGCAGGTAGCCGAGGGTGGTGTCGCCACTCATCGTAATGGCCCCGGCCGTTGGAGGCTGCATACCCATAATCACTTTTAGGAGCGTGGTCTTGCCCGCACCATTCTTACCCACAAGACCAATGCGGTCGCGCGGATTTATCAGCAGCGAAATATCTTTGAAGAGATCCCACCCGCCAAAACTCACCGTTACATTGTCTATTGATACCACCTTTGGATTTTTGATTTTGCCGTTAGCCATTGGCCATTAGCCGCCGGCATTAGAAAAACATTTGTTTTGCTACGCTTCGAGCATCGCCAAGATTTCCTCCTCGGGGTCGGGGGCTTTGAACACCGCACTACCCGCAACAAGCACATCGCAGCCAGCCTCAAAGAGTTCGCCCGCATTGTGGCGGCTCACTCCACCGTCAATCTCTATGAGCACAGAGAGCCCCTTACTGTCAATCATCGTGCGCAACTCCCTAACCTTGTCGGTGCTACCCTCGATGAAACTCTGACCTCCAAAGCCGGGCTCCACACTCATAATCAACACCAAGTCGAGTTGGGGCAGAAGGTGCTCGATGGCACTCACTGGGGTTGCGGGTTTGATGCTCACACCCACCTTGGCTCCGCTCCTGCGAATCAAGTCGATGCACTCCTGCACATTGTCGGTGGCCTCGATGTGGAACGTAACAAGGTCGGCACCCGCTTTGGCAAAGCGTTCCACATACTTCTCCGGCTCGACAATCATCAAGTGTACGTCCATAAACTTGTCCGTAGACTCTGTGATGGCTTTCAGCACAGGGAATCCAAACGAAATATTGGGCACAAACACGCCGTCCATAACGTCGATGTGTACCCACTCGGCCGCACTGCGGTCAATCATCTTGGTATCTCGCTCCAAGTGGCCAAAGTCGGCCGATAGCATCGAAGGAGATATGATACGTTTTCTATTGCTCATAGGTATGCAAAAAAATCTGTGTACAAAGGTAGCCAAAAAACCGAAAAAAAGTATTACTTTTGGCTTACTCAAACAAGATATACCAATTTTATTATGAATACCATTCTTCTTATCGCCCTCATTGTGGCCATTGTCGTTGTGGTTGCTATGGCTGTGATGCTCGCTTTCGACCGTAGGCAGAACCATATTGTGGACTCCAAACTCATTGCCGAGGTGGAGAAAAACCTTGCGCTCGAAGAGAGGGTAAAGGCCCTCACGCAGGAGGCCCACGAAGCCGAGTTGAAGTGCAAGGTGTTGGAGGTGCAGAACAAAAACCTCCAAGAGAAGGCCGAGAACGACAAGGCCGAATTGGAGAAACTGCAAAGCTCCTTCCGACAGGAGTTCAAAAACCTTGCAAACGACATCCTCGAAGAGAAACAAAAGAGTATGACGGCCTCCAATAAGGAGTCTATCGAGTTGGTACTCAAACCACTGAGGGATAACATTAAGGACTTTCGTGAGAGGGTGGAGAGTATCTATTCCGCCCAAAACGAGCAGACAGGCTCGCTGAAAGCCGAACTGAAAAACCTTATGGAACTCAACAACACCATCACCGCCGAGACCAAAAACCTCACCCGTGCGCTCAAAGGCGACAGCAAGGTGCAGGGCGATTGGGGCGAGATGATTCTCGATAGTCTGCTCGAAAATAGCGGACTCCAAAAGGGTATCCACTACTCCACCCAAGAGAGTATCAAAGACGAGCAGGGACGCAACCAGAGGCCCGATGTGGTGCTCTCGTTGCCCGACGGCAAGGTTATCATCGTGGACTCCAAGGTGTCGCTCACGGCTTTTGTGAATTGGAACGCTGCCGAGGACCCCAAGGAAAGGGAGGCGGCAATGGCTGCCCACGTGGCTTCGGTGAGCAAACACGTTCAGGAACTCTCCGCCAAACGCTACCAAGACCTAACGGACAAGGCCCCCGAATTTGTCATTATGTTTGTGCCCAACGAGCCGGCCTTTATGTATGCGCTCCAAAATGCGCCCACCCTCTGGGCCGATGCCTACAAGAAGAATGTGGTCATCTCCTCGCCCACCAACCTGCTGGCTATGCTGCGCATCGTCTATGACCTCTGGCAGAGGGATTCGCAGAACAAAAACGCACTGAAAATTGCCGATGCAGGAGGTAAACTCTACGATAAAGTCGTCGGTTTTGTGGACACCCTCGGCGAGGTGGAGAAGAACATCAACCGGGCCTCCGATAGTTGCCGCAAGGCTGTGGAACAGCTATCCACCGGTCGTGGCAACATTCTTTCTCGTGTGGAAAACCTCAAAACTCTTGGAGCCAAGGCCACCAAGCGTCTGCCCGAAGCACTCATACAGCAGGAGGAGAGTGGCGAGGAAGAGTAGTGTAATCACAAAAAAAGAATTACCTTTGCGCCCATGTTTTTTGGACTATTCAGTAAGAAGAAAAAAGAGCCCGATAGTATGAAATATCTCATCGTTGGACTCGGCAACATCGGAGCCGAGTATGAATACACACGCCACAATGCAGGTTTTGATGTGGTGGATAAACTCGTGGAGGGGGCAGGTGCAACCTTCTCGCCCGACCGCTATGCCTCCCGTGCAGAGGTGAAGTGGAAGGGGCGCACAATGATTGTTGTGAAGCCTTCGACCTATATGAACCTGAGTGGTAAGGCTGTGCGTTATTGGCTCGACAAGGAGAACATCGCCAAGGAGAACCTTCTTGTGGTAGTTGACGACATTGCAATTCCTGCGGGCACGATGCGTATTCGTGCCAAGGGTAGCGATGGAGGACACAACGGGTTGAAGAACATCGATGCGTTGTGTGGCGGCGGCAACTACGCCCGTATTCGTATGGGTGTGGGTGGTGATTTTCCTCAGGGCCACCAAGTAGATTTTGTGCTGGGTCGTCTTTCGGCCGACGAGCGCAAGGAGTTTGAGGTTGCTGTGGAGGCTGCTGTGGCTGCCATCAAAGATTTTACCACCATAGGTATTGAGCGTACGATGAACTTCCACAATAAAAAACGCAAATAATTGACAATTTCTGCGTTGCACTGCGATAAGCGGGCTCCTCATTTGCGTCAGCAAACTGCGGGCCCGCTTTCTTGTGCGCCTTGAACTTGCCTAATTCTTTGCGTTTTTTAGGGGGGGTAGCACCTCCAATCACAAAACAGCCTATGGCTGCTGCAACCAAGTTGCGTAGCTTTCTGCCTTGACCTTGAAAAAGTTGTTGTTGTCCTCCAAGAGGCGGTACTCGCTGTGGTTGCCCCACGATGCAGGCTTGTCGTATATCTCCATATCCTCGCCCGTGTCATTCCTCACATAGTCGCGAATCTTGCTCTGCCATTGGCGGATGCGGGCCGTGCTGGAAGCGTGGTCAAAGAGCTCATTAGCCGGCTCGATGAGCTCTTTGAGGTACTTGACATATAGCTTCTTATAGTCGTTAAATTGGAGAATCTTTGCCACCAAAGGATTCTCTTTGCTCTTACCCCAATTCAAAGGGTCGTGGCGGCCGGCGTCATCCTGAACACCCTCGACATTGGTTGTGCCGAGTGTGTTGTCGTAGTCGTAGGGGATGAGGAAGAACTTGTAGCCCTCGGTGCCGCCTTTGTTGAAGTAGAGATAGAAATTCTTACTGTGGTTCCAATAGTCGTCCCACATACCCACCGTAACATTCACGGCATAGGTGCGCAGGAAGAGCGGAATGTCCATCACCTCGCCCAACCAGTCGTGTAGGTCTTTGCCGCTCTTGGTGTTGAGTTTACGCATAAAGTCCACAAGTTGCGCCTTTGCGTCCGTAAACGAGTAGTTGTCGGTTTTGAGTTCATATATCCACTCCTCGTCGGTGTCTTGGTCCAGACCGAACTTCCAATCCTCGTGGTAGTTTTTGAGGTCGGCACCCGTTTCTCCACACTTCCAGAGGTTGCCCTTGTGTCCGCCAAACAGCTCGCTACGCACTTTGAGGAACTCGTCATCAATGGTTTCCAACATCTCATAGACTCCGTAGTAGGCCGGCTGTTTGTCGCCCTCGACGTGTATCCACAAGCGGCAGTAGATGTCGTTGACGGCCGTCCACACACCATAGCGACGGAACAGGTCGTAGCAATACATCTCACGCACATACATTGGGTCATCCTTGTGCCATTTGAGGTACATCTTCCTCACTCCACCGATGGTGTGCTGGTCGTCTTTGTGGAATTTGCGGAGGTTGATTTGTGTGTGGAAGTGGTGCCAATCGGCGTTGTTTTGTCGGTGCAACTCACCTCCACCACCTTCGGGACGGCGGCGAGAGGTTGCTCCCCTCAATCGCCAACCGGCCTCCTTGATTTCGTACACTTCTGTCCCGTTATCAAAGGTTACATCGCCTTTGAAATATGCCTTGGTGTTGGAGTTGGCATCATAGGTTGTAAGCATACGATTCCACTCTGATAGGGTTACGCGGAGTGTGATTTCGGGGAGCGTCTCTTTGTTCCACAAATGTTTCACACTCTCGCCCAGAGGGGTGGTCGGATTTTGAGGTATGGTATTATCGTCGCCAATCGAGGGTGTGCCTTGTGGTCCTTCGGATGTGATGGGCTCACACGCAACGGCCGACACAACAACCGCGAAGCATAGGAGGCGAAGTAGGTTTTTCATAGGGTTGTGGTTGTTTTGTGAGAATTGTGGCATTTAGAACGACACAACGGGGGCCTTCTCGGCACCACTTACAGCCTCGAAATATGCCTTCGACTCAAAGCCAAACATACCGGCAATGATGTTCGAGGGGAAGCGTTTGGTGCGCAGGTTGTAGGCCTTCACTGCCTCGTTGAAGTCCCTGCGAGCCACAGCTATACGGTTTTCGGTGCCCTCCAACTGTGCCTGCAACTCCATAAAGTTCTGGTTGGCTTTCAGGTCGGGGTAGGCCTCGCTGATGGCCATCAGTCGTCCGAGTGCCGAGCCGACCTCGCCCTGTACCTTCTGGTACTCTGCAAGTTTCTCAGGGGTGAGCGAAGAGGCATCAACGGTGAGTTGTGTAGCCTTTGCGCGAGCAGCCACCACCTCTTCGAGGGTGTTTTGTTCGTGTGCAGCATAGCCCTTAACGGTGTTCACAAGGTTGGGAATGAGGTCCGAGCGACGCTGGTATTGGTTCTCCACCTGACTCCACGCACTCTCCACCTTTTCGCCACTAACCACGAGGCTGTTGTACTTCGACACGCCCCACACTACAACGACTGCAACGGCAGCCAATGCAATCCATAATCCTTTGTTTTTCATATCATTTTAGTTTTAGTCTAACGTCCAATGTCTAATGTCTAATGTCTAATGACCTTTTTCTAATTAGTAATTATTAAATGTTTTTTCTTCCTTCTCGGGTATCTTTTTTGTTACCCGTGAGGTGGGGGAATTTAGAGAGGTTAGGGAGCATCTCTACAACTCCTCTCCTAAGTTGGGGGAGGTGCCCGAAGGGTGGAGGGGTATGTTAATTTTGAATTTTGAATTTTGAATTTTCAAAACCTTCCGCCTGCGCCTCCGCCGCCACTCATACCTCCGCCGAAGCCGCCTCCACCGAAGCCTCCGCCTCGGCCTCCAAAGCCACCTCCGCCAAATATGATGGGCCCTCCGCCACCGCCTCGGTGGTGGCCGCCAATATCCTCGGCCTCGTTGCGCCACACGATGTGGCCACAGAGGGTACACTTGTAGGCAACCTTGTAGATACGCTGGTAGGCATTGCGGCTAATCTCCATACGCTCGCCTGTGCGTTTGAGTGCGTGGTTTTTCTTACATTTCGGGCAACGGTTGTTGAGGGTCAACAGCAGGCAAACCAACACGCAAAATAGCAGTGCCGTAGCACCAAACAGAATGAGCCCAATGAGGTCGCCCCTATCGTCGCCCACGCTTCCACGCAACTCTTCGGGCACCTCTCGGGTGTAGAGTATCTCGGTGAGCGCACCCACGCCTGCGACCATACCACCGTCGAAATCTCGCTCCTTGAAGCGAGGAATCATCACCTTCTCAATGATGCGTTTACACACCGCATCGGGCAGGTCGCCCTCGATGCCATAGCCTGTCTCAATCTCAATGGCCCCCTGACCGAGCACCAACAGAACCAATAGACCATTGTTCTGCTCCTTGTCGCCCAACCCCCAATGGCGGAAAAGCGAGGTGGCAAACTCCCTCGGCTCGTCAAAACCGATAGACTCCACAGCCACCACCGCCACCTCGGCAGCACCACTTTGGCGCAGGCGATAAAGCATTGTGTCTATGGAATATACAGCCTCGGAGGAGAGTATCCCGTCGGGGTTGCTCACAAAACGCCTCTGGTCGGCTACCTGCACGTTGGGCACGGTGCGCACCGAGTAGTTCACGGCCCACACATCCGCAATGGTTACCACCAAAGCCGCCAATATTAGCCAATATTTTTTCATCATTCGCACATCTTCTTTTACACAAAGGTACTCCTTTTTGCCGATTTTCATTGCGTAGTGGGCAAAAAATCTCATACCGAGCTGCTTGTGATCGAACGATTTTTACACAAAAAGGTTAATTTTGTGTTACTTTTTGAGGGTTACTAAAAAATTTTAATAAATCTTTTTGCTAAATGGTATAAAGTTTATACATTTGCGATGTGAAAATATTAACAGCAATATATAAACCATTTCAAAATTAAAAAATTATGGCACAGATTAAGATTGGTATCAACGGCTTTGGTCGTATCGGTCGTTTGGTATTCCGCGCTGCTTGCAATCAGGCAGACAAATTTCAGGTTGTAGGTATCAACGACCTGATCGACGTTGAGTATATGGCTTATATGCTCAAATATGACAGCGTACACGGTAAATTCAACGGTACTGTTGAGATCGTAGACGGCAAACTCGTTGTAAACGGCAACGCAATCCGCGTAACTGCAGAGCGTAACCCCGCAGACCTCAAATGGAACGAGGTTGGCGCAGAGTATGTTGTTGAGTCCACCGGTCTTTTCTTGACCAAAGAGAAAGCTCAGGCTCACATCGAGGCTGGTGCTAAATATGTTGTAATGTCGGCACCTTCGAAAGATGACACCCCTATGTTCGTATGCGGTGTAAACACCGACACCTACTGCGGTCAGACCATCGTTTCGAACGCATCGTGCACCACCAACTGCTTGGCTCCTATTGCTAAGGTTATCAACGACAAGTTCGGTATGGTTGAGGG